>CAXMZV010000220.1:0-6907 GCA_964199985.1 Candidatus Ilumatobacter isfjordensis
GCCCCGACGCGATGAATGCCAGCGGAGCGACGATGGGCGAGGTGTATGCCGGCATCTCCGCCTCGAACACCCACGTGATTCGCCCGATCGACGCGCCGCTGAAAGAGAACTCCGGATTCCTCAACCTTGGTGGAAACATTTGGGACAGCGCCATCATGAAGACTTCGGTGATCTCCGAAGGCTTCCGTGAGCGGTATCTGTCAGACCCTGATGACCCTGAAGCATTCGTCGGGCGGGCGATCGTGTTCGACGGTCCAGAGCACTATCACGAGGCGATCGATGATCCGTCGCTCGAGATTGACGACACGTGCATCCTCATCGTTCGCGGTGCGGGTCCGATTGGCTACCCGGGGGGTGCCGAGGTGGTCAACATGCAGCCTCCGGCAGCACTCATTGCGCAGGGTTGTACCGAGTTGCCGTGCATCGGCGACGGTCGACAGTCAGGTACGTCGGGCTCGCCGTCGATTCTCAACGTGTCACCAGAGGCCGCCGTGATGGGTGGGCTTGCGATTGTGCAGACGGGTGACGAGTTACGTGTCGACCTGCTGAAGCGACGGGTCGACCTGCTCGTCGACGACGACGAGATCGCGGCCCGTCTTCAGACGCTCGCTGAATCGGGCGGCTACGAGTATCCAGCCGACCAGACCCCGTGGCAACGGATGCAACGCGGACAGGTCGAGCAGTTCGACAAAGGCATGGTGCTGCGAGGCGCAACCGACTTCCAGCGCATCGCTCAGACAATGGGCATCCCGCGCCACAACCACTGACCGACTCGCCGACTGATCAGGTTGGCTGCCGTCGTGCTAGCCAGAGTGCACCGCACGACACCACTTCGATGAAAGGCCCGACGTCATGACCACGACGGAATCCGCTCCGACGCAGCCACTGGTTGCACCGACGATCGAGGGTCCAATCCGCCCCGACCTGCGCCCGAAGGGTGTCAATCATCTGGCGATCTCGACCACGGACATGAAGGCGCAGCTCACGTACTGGGCCGAAGTACTGGGCTGCCCCACCAGAGCGCTCTACTGGATGCACGGCGTCGACAACACCTTCCACGGCTTTGTCGAGTTGTCCGGTGAGTCCTACATCGCGTTCGTGCAGCACCCCGACAACTCGAGCGACATCGCGTACGGCGTCACCCACGCCGGCAACCCCGGCGCACCGGTCACGGGCGGGGCGACGCAGCACATCGCGATGCACGTCGACACGCTCGACGACGTCTTGGCGATGCGCGACCGCATCCGGTCGAATGGCGTGCACGTAATGGGTCCGATCGATCACGGGATGATCAAGTCGATCTACTTCGCAGGCCCTGAGGGGCTGAGTCTCGAAGTGTGTTGTGGCTCCGACATCGACGAGAAGCAATGGGTCGACCCAGAGGTGCAGGGCCTGTGCGGGATCTCCGCCGACGAACTTGCCAAGCTCACGCATCCGGACGGTGTCACCGTGGGCGACGTCCCCATCCCGCAGCCGCCGCTCGACTCATCTGGCCCGCGTATGCACTACCCGGACAACATCTACGCCGCGCTGATGACGATGTCCGATGCCGACATCTGGCACCGCGTCAGTGAGACCACACCACCGGTTCCGCTCCCCGAGTGACGGGCGGCCGAGTCAGCTCCACGTCTGATAATTTGCCTGGCCATGATTCGGAACTACCTGACGACCAAAAAGCAAGTACAGGAAACGTCGCATGGCGGCACGGGAACTGTCGATTTGTATGAAATTTCGGCTGGCACGGATTTCAGGAGTGACCTTGATTTTTGCGATCGGGTCGTCATTCCGCCCGGGTCGACAATCGGTTACCACCGACATGGGAACAATGAAGAGATGTATGTCGTGCTGGATGGTGAGGGTGTGATGACGCTCGATGGACAGGAGGTCAAAGTCAGCAAAGGTGACATGATCCTGAATCCGGCTGAAGGGCAGCATGGGCTTGTCAACAATTCGAGCGAGGACCTCGATCTTCTCGTCATTCAGGCCAGTATCAGAGACTGAACGTCGGTGAGTCAGTCGGCGGGTTCGAGGACGACGACGGGGATCTCGCGATCGGTCTTGGTCTGGTAATCGGCGTAGTTCGTGTACTGCGACGTAATTTGGTCCCACAGTTCGCTGCGCTCGTCACCGGTCACCGTTCGAGCGGTCATCTGCCTCGTGGAGTCCTCAGTGCGGACCGTCACGGTCGGCTCGGCTTCGAGGTTGAGGTACCAGGCGGGATGGCCGTCGTTGCCGCCGGCGGACGCCACGATGGCCATCTTGTCGCCCTCGCTCCACGGCGTGGTGAGCATCGTCGAGCGCTGCTGACCGCTCTTGCGGCCGGTGGTCGTGAGCTCGAGGACGGGCATGTTGCCGGCAGTCCAGCCGAGCTTGCCGCCGCTGACGGTCATCAGCGTGCGGTGCACTTGATTCATGGTCTTCATGACAAAGTTCGAAGGCACGATCGATGTCTACCCTCACTTTGGCGCGAAACGTGTCCCGGCATCGAGGCGGATGGTGTCACCGTTCAGCATGGGGTTCTCGATCATTGCGATTGCGAGGCGCGCATACTCGTCTGGTCGTCCGAGGCGCCGCGGGAACGCGGCGTCCTTGGTGAGGTTGGCAGCGATCTCTTCGGTCACGCCAGCGGTGAGACCGGTGGCGAACAGGCTCGGTGCAATCGTGTTGACGCGGATGCCGAGCGTGCCGAGATCGCGCGCCATCGTCAACGTCATTCCGGCGATGCCCGCTTTCGCCGCGGTGTACGCGACCTGACCGATCTGGCCTTCGAACGCTGCAATCGAGGCGGTGTTGATCAGCACGCCGCGTTCGTCATCATCGTTCGGATCGTTCTCGGCCATGTGCGCAGCGCACAGCCGATTGGTGTTGAACGTGCCGATCAGATTCAGATCGATCACCGCTCGGAAGTCGTCGAGATCGAAGGGGCCACTGCGACCGAGGGTGCGCCCCGCTTTGCCACCACCGGCGGTGTTGACCGCCACGTCCAGACCGCCGAGCGCATCGACCGCCTCGTTGATGACCAGCTCAATGCCGTCGAAGTCGAGCACGTTGGTGGGGTGCCACGATCCGCCCAGCTCTGCCGCAACTTCTGCCCCGGCCGACTTCTCCCGGTCGAGGATCGCCACCTTGCCGCCGCCGGCAGCGATGCGTTCCGCCGTCGCACGCGCGAATCCTGACGCGCCCCCAATGAGGATGGCCTTCAGTCCCTTGATCTCCATGTCCTGGTCTCCTGTCTCGCTGTGATTGATCTGCGGAATGGCAGGCCTCGATCTGGCGCAGGTTCGCGTGGCAGGCCGAGCACGGTCTCGCCGAGGATGTTGTGCTGGATCTCGTCCGTGCCACCGGCGATCGACTGGGCTGGAGTGGACACCAGTACCTCGGCGACCACGGCGTCGATCGGGTCGTCGGTCTCGGTGAGCATGCCGTTGGCGCCGGAGATCATCGAGTGCACTCGATTCGATCGACGGGCCACCTCCGACAGCGCGAGCTTGCCGATCGAACCCTCCGAACCCGGCGGACGCCCCAGCTCGCGGCTGGCCCGGGCTCGCTTCGCCGTCCACTCGGCGGCGCGGTGGAAACTGATCGCCGCGGCCATCTCATTGCGCAGCACCGGGTCGCGCCGTCGCCCGGTTGTCCGCGCTCGCTCGACGACCAGATCGAGCCGACCCTGTCGTTGCGGATACCAGACGTAAGTCTTGTTGTACTCAGCAGCTTCGACTCGGGCCTCGTCGACCACACGCCCCGACGCTCCCGCAGCGAATTTCGCGTCGCGACTTGTCGCATACGAACGTTCATGCGACAGCGTGCCGCGCGCGACGGTCCACCCGCCGCCGACCTCACCGACGACGTTTGCGTGCGGGATGCGCACATCGTTCAGAAAGACCTCGTTGAACGACGAGTGCTCGTTCATCTGACGGATCGGCCGGACGTCGACGCCCGACTGACGCATGTCGAGGAGGAAGTACGTCAGGCCGCGATGTTTGGGCGCGTCCCAGTCGGAGCGTGCGATGAGGATGCCCATGTCGGCGTGGTCAGCGGACGTGTTCCAGACCTTCTGTCCGTTGACGATCCACTGGTCGCCGTCCCGGATCGCCGTCGCCTGGAGCCCGGCGAGGTCGGACCCCGCGCCTGGCTCGCTGAAGAGCTGACACCAGGTGAGGGCACCGGTGAGTGTGTCGCGCAAGAACGAGGCCTTCAGGCCGTCGCTCGCATGGTCGTACATCGTCGGTGCGGCCAGCCCGAACCCTCCGCCGAGTGGCACAGCCACCCCACCGGCTTCGCGGATGGCGGCGTGGGCCGTCCGATCTGCCCATGCAGGCAGGCCGCGACCGAACCAGTCCGTCGACCACGATGGAACCGCCCAGCCCGCGTCGACGAGGCGCTCACGCCACTCGATCAGTGAGAGGTCCGGGTCCCACGCCTGCTCGAACCACTCGCGCACCGCAGCGCGCACCGACTGCTCGGTCGGGCCGTCCTGGGTGGTGCGTTCGCTCATGATGATCTGCAACGAGTGTGATCGAATGGCCATCAAGAATCAGCACCGGAGGGATCAACGAATGACTGACACCGAACCACTCGTCGTCATCGAGCGGGGCGTCGAGCACGGCGCCGCACATGTCGCAACACTTCGCCTGAACAGGCCACCGAACAACTTCTTCTCGGTCGGCCTGATCGAGGCGCTCGCTGAGCTCCTCGAAGCGCTCGACGAGGATGATGCGGTTCGCGTCGTCGTGCTCGCGGCCGACGGCAAACACTTCTGCGCTGGTGCTGACTTCTCCGGCCCGCGGGAGGACACGACCGCACAGCTGTACTCGGCTGCGGCTCGACTGTTCCGGACGCGCAAGCCGATCATCGCCGCGATCCAAGGCGCCGCGATTGGTGGCGGCCTCGGACTCGCGCTTGCGGCCGACTTCCGCATCGGCGCACCTGAGGCGCGGCTGGCCGCAAACTTCGCTCGGCTCGGATTTCACCATGGCTTCGGACTCTCCGTGACGCTGCCACGACTCGTCGGTCAGCAGCGAGCGGCCGAACTGCTCTACACCGGCCGACGACTCAACGGTGACGACGCCGCGGCGATCGGCCTGCTTGATCGCGTCGTTCCGCTCACCGACCTCGAATCCGAGGCGCACGCCTTCGCTGGGGAGATTGCCGGTTCCGCCCCGCTCGCCGTCGAGTCGATTCGCTCCACACTGCGCGCCGGTCTTGCCGACGAGATCGTGGAGGCGACGGACCACGAGATGGCCGAGCAAACGCGCCTGCGCGCCACTGCCGACTTCGCCGAAGGCGCCCGCGCGATGGGCGAGCGTCGCGTCCCGAACTTCGAACGCCGCTAGCGGTGGAACTCGACGGCGATGCGGACTGGACCGTCGATGACCACGTGGTGCCGCCGAGCGGGCCGAATCACCTGATGTTCACCGGCAGTGACGGCGCGAACGTCGGGGTGATCCGTTGGAGCTCGAGTCCGTCCGGCAAGTGTTGAGCGGTCACGAGATCACGTCGACATACCGGCGAACTGCGCGTCGTGCAGTCGTGCGAAGGCACCGCCGCGACGGAGCAGTTCGGCGTGGCCACCCTGCTCGACGATGTGCCCGTCTTCCATCACCAAGATGACGTCGGCGCCACGAATGGTCGACAGTCGGTGAGCGATCACGAAGCTCGTTCGATCCTGGCGCAGCGCGTTCATCGCTTCCTGGATCAACACTTCGGTGCGAGTGTCGACTGAGCTCGTTGCCTCGTCGAGGATGAGAATTGAAGGGTTCGCGAGGAAGGCGCGCGCGATTGTGATGAGCTGCTTCTCACCAATGCTGATGTTGTCGCCCTCGTCATTGATGATCGTGTCGTAGCCATCGGGCAGGGTGCTCACGAACCGGTCCACGTAGGTGACGCGGGCAGCTTCTTGGATCTGCTCCTCGGTCGCATTGGGATTGCCGTAGGCAAGGTTCTCGCGGATCGTTCCGCCGAACAGCCACGTGTCCTGCAGCACCATGCCGACCTTCGATCGAAGCTCGGCACGAGGGAACGAGGAGATGTCGCGCCCGTCGAGATTGATCGTTCCTGCATCAAGGTCGTAGAACCGCATGATCAGGTTGACCAGCGTGGTCTTGCCTGCGCCGGTCGGCCCGACGATCGCGATGGTCTGTCCAGGTTCCACCGTGAGATTGAGGTCCTGGATGAGGGGCTGCTCAGGCAGGTAGGAGAAGTCGACGCCGTCGAAGACGACCCTGCCGATCACCGGCGGCGGATCAACCGTCGCGGCCTGCTCAACCGTCTGCTCGTCAGCGTCCAGCAGTTCGAGCACGCGCTCCAACGAGGCAATGCCGGACTGGAACGTCGTTGCCATCGAGGCGATGCGAGTCAGTGGTTCGGAGAAGTTGCGGGCGTACTGGATCATCGCCTGCATGTCGCCGATACTGATTGCACCCGACGAGATGCGCAGGCCGCCGACGACGGCGATCAGGACGTACTGGATGTTGCCCATGAACGTCATCGCCGGTTGGATCAAGCCGGACATGAACTGGGCCGCGAAGCTCGCTTCGTACAACTTGTCGTTGTCCTCCGCGAATCGCTCCTCGACCTTGCGGTGCTGACCGAAGCTCTTCACGATCGCGTGCCCGGTGAACACTTCTTCGGCTTGCCCGTTGACCGCGCCCGTGTGTCGCCACTGCTCGACGAAGCGTGGACCCGCCCGACCACCGATGACCTTGATCAGCACGATCGACAGCGGCACCGTGACCAACGCAATGAGCGCCAGGAGTGGCGAGATGAGGAACATCATCACCGTCACGCCGATCAGCGTGAGGAGCGAGGTGAGGATCTGGCTGACCGTCTGCTGCAGGCTCTGGGCGAGGTTGTCGATGTCGTTGGTGACCCGGCTGAGCAGATCGCCGCGGGACTGCTTGTCGATGTA
>CAXMZV010000221.1:0-6904 GCA_964199985.1 Candidatus Ilumatobacter isfjordensis
GCTCGGCGCCGACCACCCCATGGACGCGCACCGGGTGGACTCGCGTGGCATTCTGTCGCGTGGTGCCAGCGATGACGCTCGTGAGGGTGTGACGAGCTTCCTCGAGAAGCGCCACCCCGAGTATCCGATCAAGGTCAGCGACGGCCTGCCTGACATCTTCCCCGACTGGGTCGATCCCACCTTCGACTGAGCGAGCGACGTTTGCGTAGGAATTTCTGCGGACCGGTCCGCAGAAATCCGGACACAAACGGGAAATGGGCTGACCATCTGTTACATTTTGGTTACGGAGAGGCGGATGATTCCCACCCCAGCGGGCGGGAACAAGGAGCCAACCATGAACACCCACTACCGGGGCCACGATGTTGTTGATCCCGATCACCGTCTCATCGGCACGATCAGCGATGTGCTGTACGGTCAGCAAGGCGAGGCCGAATGGGCCGTCGTCGACCTCGGGCTGCTGCGCTCGGCGCACTACCTGCCGGTTGCATCCGGCTACATGTCCGAGTCGGGCGAGTTTGTCGTGCCCTTCGACAAGAGGGTGGTCAAAGGTGCGCCGAAGGCCGACCGTCGACACTTCATGGACGCGTCGACCGAAGGCCAACTGATGCGTCACTACGAACTCGCTCAGTAGATTCCGTCCGTTTACCGCTGACCATCGGCCGCTACCAGCCCCCACCGCCATGATCAAGACAGTGGCGGTTGGCACAGCACTCATGGGGAATTTCTCAAGTTTCGAGAGGTTCTTGACGAGGAAGACATATCAGCAACAACGCTGACAACTCCTCCGAGAAACGAAGCTCCCATGAACACGATGTTGATGCAAGAACTGGCCGCCGGTGACGTGATCGAAGTCAAGACCGCCGCCAACGTTGACGACGACATGATGACCGTGCTCGTCCTCTTGGCGACCGACGAGTTCGTGATCCTCGACCCCTGCAACGATTCGACGCCGTTTGTGTTGAAGAACACCGAGCTCATCGGGTACCGCAAGTTCGACCCGGCACTCGCTGACGCTTGATCGCTCGGCCAGCACCGCTGGCAGAGCTGCAGATCTTCGGGCTGGCGAGGTCCACGACGGGACGTCCGTCGTCACGCCCGAGAAATCTCCCCCAATACCCATAACGTGGGCGCCGTGGTTGACACGGCGCCTTCGTTGTTTTTTCGAGTCGGAACCGACGATGCCCGTCGTTCCGCCTTCTTCGAACGTCTCGTCGATGCGTTCTACGAGGGAGTGGCCACCGATCAGGTGCTCCTTCCGCTGTATCCCGAGCAGCCTGACCTGACCGGTGCACGCCATCGGCTCACCCTCTTTCTGATCCAGTACTGGGGCGGACCAACCACGTACATGGAGGAACGTGGACACCCGCGTCTACGGATGCGACACTTCCCGTTTCACGTCGGCCCACTCGAACGCGACCGGTGGTTGCTGCACATGGCCGCTGCAGTGGAGACGGTGTGTGCCGACACGGCGGCGCCAGCAGAGGTTGCTGAGGAATTGATGGGCTACTTCGTGCCTGCAGCCGAGCACCTCCGCAACGACACCGGACTGCCGATCACGTCGGCGAGCTACCCCCGAACCTGACTCTGTTCCTGACGCTCGCCCAGCGATCTGATCCTCGAATCGAGTTCAGTACGATTGTTGATTGATGCCTGCAATCGACGTTCACGACCTGCACAAGCACTACGGAGACAACCGCGCCGTTGACAGCGTGAGCTTCCACGTCGGAGAGGGCGAGGTGTATGCATTGCTCGGTCACAACGGCGCTGGCAAGTCCACCGCCGTCGAGATCCTGGAGGGTCACCGCGAATTGACGTCGGGCTCGGTGTCCGTACTCGGGTTCGACCCCGCCAAGGCGCAGCGCGAATTCCGCGATCGCATCGGCGTCGTGCTCCAAACGTCGGGGGTCGAGAACGAATTCACCGTGCGCGAAGTCATCGATTTGTATGCGAGCGCGTATCGCAGCCGACGCACACTTGATGAGGTCGTCGAGCTCGCTGGGTTGGACGAGAAGGTCGACGAACGGGTCGGTTCGCTGTCAGGCGGCCAACGTCGTCGCGTCGATCTCGCATTGGGCATCGTCGGACGTCCTGATCTGCTGTTCCTTGACGAGCCCACCACCGGCTTCGACCCCTCGGCTCGCCGCAAGTCGTGGGATCTGATCGAAGCCCTCGGCGCTGACGGCGTCACGGTGTTACTCACAACGCACTATCTCGATGAAGCCGAACATCTCGCCGATCGGGTCGGGGTGCTGGCATCGGGGAAGATGATCGCCGAAGGCACGCCGGCGCAGCTGATCGAGGGCATCAGTGGCACGGTCGTCAGCTTTATGCTGCCGGAATCAATCGACACCTCCGATGCAATCAGCACATTCGGTCAGGTGCTTGGCGCCGACGTTCGCCTGTCCGGACGGTTGGTCGAGGCAACGGTGGACCGCGCGACTGAAGTCGTGCATCGAGCCACGGGTTGGGCGATCGAGCAGGGCGTCGAGCTCGACTCGCTGCGGGTTGCCCGCGCCTCGCTCGAAGACGTGTTCCTTCAGCTCACCGAGCAGACGGAAAGCGAACGATGAGTGCGTTTCCATCCAACCTGTCGATGGTGGGGCGTCAGACGCGCTACCAGCTCAAGTATTTCACTCGAGTTCCGGTGGCGCTGTTCTTCACCATCATCTTGCCGTTGGTGATGCTGGTGTTGTTCAACGCGCTCTTCGGTGACAACGTCATCGAAACCGACGACGGCGACTGGTCGGTCCGCCAGTTCTACACCGGTGGCCTCGCCGCATACACGGCGGTGTCGGCAACGTTCTCCAACCTTGCCAACATGGTCCCGATTCGTCGCGACGAAGGTGTCTTGAAACGGTGGCGCAGCACACCGTTGCCGACATGGATCTACATCGCTGGCTTCATCTGCTCCGCCATCGTGATCGCCTTTGTCGGAGCGATGTTGATGCTCACTGTGGGCTTTATGTTCTATGGCCTCTCGATCGAGTGGGCGAAAATGCCTGCAGCTGCGGTGACCTTCCTGGTCGGCGTGGGAGCGTTCGCCGCCTTGGGCATGGCCCTGGCGTCGATCATCAAGACGGCGAGTTCGGCCTCTGCTGCCGCAAACGCGACGATCCTGCCTCTGGCGTTCATCTCCGATGTATTTGTTGCGACCAACGGCGACAGTGGGCTCACGGCCATCGCCAACATCTTCCCGCTGAAACCCTTCGTCAACGCCTTCCAGGACTGCTTCAACCCCTTCATCGAGGCACCAGCGTTCGACTGGGGAGCACTCGCGTTCGTGGCCGCCTGGGGTGTGGTCGGTCTCGGCATCGCGATGAAGAAGTTCACCTGGGAGCCGAGCGGCGCCGGCCCACGCGGCCGTCGTGCCGCCCGCGCCGCAGCAACTGCCGAGGGGTGACGCTCCCGGTGGCGGAGCACGCCGCGGGTGTGGCCTAGATTCGACATCGCGTGACGAACTCTGCTGCCTCGACGACGAATTCATCGTCTGGTCGATCCCACGTCGGCTTGTATCGACATCCGTCCGATGTCGCACGTCTGGTCTTCGCACTTGTTGCGCTCGGCTTCCTGCTGCTGCTCGCGTTGCTCCTGGACAACCAGGTCGCGAACGTGTCCACAGACATCCTGATACTGGTCGAGGCGCTCCCTGACGCTTTCGTGAACGGCCTGGTCGGACTCGTCCAACTCCTCGTCACGCTGTTACCGGTCCTCGCGCTGGTGGCGCTGGCCCGGGGTCGCCACTGGTACTTACTGCTGCTGCTGGGGCTGTCTTCGCTCGTCGCCGCGATCGCCATGAGCCTGCTCACCGGGGTCATCGACGAGAGCGTGCCGCGCGAGCAGCTCGGCTACGACCGTGTCTCATCCTGGTTCATCGGGAGTCAGTACCCGTCGAGCACCTACTTGGCCATGTTGACGGCTTGGCTTGTCACGGCGGGTCCATGGATGATGCGATCGTGGCGTCGAACCGGTTGGGTGTTCGTCATCTCCGCGATGCTCGCGCAGGTGCTCTCGTCGACAGAGGTGCCGGTCCGCAACCTGATGATGCTGGCTGTCGGAGCGGCGGCCGGTTCGTTGGCGCTCGTCCTGTTCGGTGCGCCACGACGCAGCGTCAATCTGGACTCGGTTCAGGAGGCGCTCATTCGCTCCGGCTTCCAGATCGATCGCATCGAGCCCCACCGACACGGCAGTCGGACACCGACGTTCACGACTCGCGAGCCAAACGGTCGGCGACTCTTCGTCAAGGTGGTCGGTCGCGATCAGCGAGATTCGGCGGCACTGCTTCGTCTCTGGCGGAGTCTGACCCTCAAGGGCGTCGGCGGAGGGGTGGTGGCGACGCCTCGCCGGGCGGTGGACCATGAGGCATTGGCACTCGGCATCTTTGGTGGAGTCGCGCCGTCTCCGGACCCTGTCGCGGTGTTGGGCACCGCCGACGAGGCGGCGCTCTTGGTCAGCACGTACGCCGACGGCGACTGCCTTGCCGAACGCTTGGACGTCTCCGATGAGGTGCTGCACCAGTTGTGGTCGTATGTCGCAGCGTTGCAACATCGTCGTTTGGCGCACGGCCAACTCGACACCTCCAACGTCGTGGTCGGCGTCGACGGCGTGATGCTGGTTGACCTCGGACGGGCCAACCTCGATGCAGGTGACGGTGCGCTCGGGGCCGATGTCGCGGAACTCCTCGCTTCGCTGGCGCTGCTCGTTGGTGTCGACCGGGTGGTCGAAGCTGCATGCGCGGAGCTCCCGACCGAGGTGCTCGAACGAGCGGTACCGATGATCCAGGGCTCGGTGCTGTCCAAGCGGACCCGAAACGCCTACGAGGACGACGATCTTCTGGACGCGCTCCGCGACGCCACGGCTGCCGCAATCGGCATTGAGAAGGTCGAGCTCGCACCGGTTCGGCGGATCACGATTGGCGGTGCGATCTCGCTCGTCGGCTCACTTGTCCTGCTTGGCTACGTCTTCAACCTCGCGACCAACTGGGACCAGACGTGGGAAGCCTTCAAGACCGCCGACCTCATCTATGCAATTCCGATCATCTTGCTCATGATCTCGACGTACTTCTCGGGATCAATGAGCCTGATCGGGGCAACGACCATCGACCTGATCTACAGCCGGACCGTTGCGGTCATGTTCGGTCAGTCGTACCTGAATCGCTTCACTCCGGCGAACGCCGGCGGCATGGCGATGCGGGTGCGGTACCTCCAGCTGAACGGGCTCGAGACTGCGGTTGCTGCGTCGACGATCGCACTCACGTCGGGTGCCAGCGGTGTGGCCCAGGTTGTCACGATTGTGGTCTTCCTCATCTGGGGAGGATCCAGCGACACACTCAGCGACTTCGAGTTCCCGGACATGGGAACGATCGTGATCGCGATCCTCGTGATCGGAGCGATCGCAACGCTGGTGTTGATCACACGGTTCGGGCGCACGGTGATCCGGCCGTGGGTTGCCTCCGCGATGTCCAAGATCAGGGACTCGATCGGCGACCTGCTCGGACGTCCCAGCAAGCTCGCACAGTTGTTCGGCGGTGCGCTGCTGGGCAAACTGGCCAACGTGGTTGCGTTCTGGGCGAGCATGTTGGCATTCGGCGCCGATATCTCGTTTCCGAAGGCCGGCGCGATGTACATCATTGCGACCACGATCGGCTCCGCGGTGCCAACACCTGGCGGCGTCGGCGGTGTCGAGGCGGCGCTGACTGCCGCGTTGATTGCCTACGGTGTCGACAATGCCACCGCGGCGGCGATTGTGCTCTTCTTCCGCACCCTCACGTTCTGGCTCCCCACCATTCCCGGGTACGGCTTCTTCCGCTACACGCAGGCCAAGGGCATCGTCTGACGCCTCGCCGTATGACGAGTGGGGGTCGAGTCAGCGGCGCCAGGTGTGGACGCTGCCGGAGCCCTGGGTGAGCATCGTTCCCGGGAACACGCGCAGCCAGTTGGGTGTCAGTTCGAGAATTCCGAACGCCTCGACATCGGGGCCGGTCCACGGCGGGATCATCGACGGGTCGTAGCCAACGGGGTCGGGGCCGTGTAGGAATCGATCCCAGCCTGCATGTCGGCCGGTGCGGTCAGTGACCCATCGGCTGTTGCAGTCCGCCGTGCACGTGTCCTGTGTTGGTGACCAGTAGGTGATGGACACGGCAGCGTTGTGAGCCAGATCGGCTGCCTTCGGGGACTGCGGCGACGTGGCGATCCAGCCCGTCAACTGCGTGCCGTCCCACTCCCAGATCGGGTGCAGGACGCGGGATCGCGGTGTGCCGTCGACGCCAACAGTGGCGACGCTGGCCCAGACAATCTGATGGGCCATCTCGACGAAGGCAGGCGCTGCGGTGATGAGTTCGGTCATGTGAAGTTCTCCTGTTCGATGTTGATCAACGGGGCTGGAACAATCACTGGATGGTGCGGCCAGCCTGCCACACGAGGCTCAGGAGTAGACGATGGTCTTGTGCCCGTGCACGGCCACTTTGTGTTCGAGATGTGCACGAATAGCCCGGGCAAGCACCACGGTTTCGATGTCGCGTCCACGTGCAGTGAGCGCGGCGACGTTCTCGCGGTGCGTGACGTGCGCTGTCTCCTCGGCGATGATCGGCCCCTCGTCGAGGTCTGCAGTGGCGTAGTGGGCGGTCGCCCCGATGAGCTTCACGCCACGCTCGTGCGCCTGCCGGTAGGGGTTGGCGCCGATGAAGGCAGGCAGGAACGAGTGATGGATGTTGATGATCCGCATCGGATGGTGTGACACGAAGTCATCGCTGAGAATCTGCATGTAGCGAGCCATCACGACGAGTTCGACGCCGTGCTCGGCAAGCGCGTCGAGGACCTGTCGCTCCTGTTGCGGCTTGGTCTCTTTCGTGACGGGCAGATGGACGTTCGGCACGCCCATGTGTTCGCTGATGTCACGGTGGTCGGGA
>CAXMZV010000222.1:0-6885 GCA_964199985.1 Candidatus Ilumatobacter isfjordensis
GAGTATTCCGTAAATTATAATTCTGATTAACCAAATCAACTTCTGTAAGTCATTGATTTTATAGTCAGAATAAAAAATACCTTTTGCGGAACCAACATAGTTTTGCAAATTATGGCAAGCAGGTCAAGGACTTACAGGCCGACTCTCGAAATAAACTGCATCTGTCCCGGGCCGATCGCCACCGGCATGACCTCGGAGATCGACGCCGAGGCCAAGGAAAAATATGCGCGCCGACGAGTTCCACTCCGGCGCTACGGAGCCCCCGAAGAGGTGGCCCACATGACGCTCAACCTCTGCCTCCCGGCCTCAAGCTTCGTCAACGGCGCAATCATCCCCGTCGACGGCGGCATGAGCATCCGCCACACGTAAGCCCTCGGGCACTCAGGCGGACCAACCGTCATTCAGACCGGTCAGGCCGGTCGGGTCGTGACGGCCGAATACGAGTTGCTCAAGCACACCAAGTCCGGTGTGCTCGCCGAGTCCGCCGGTGGTCGTAGCTCGCACGACGGACTGGATGTGCATGTGATGGAAGGCATTCGGATCGTCAACAGGGAGCGACCACCGATCCCCGCCAACGACCGACTCGCCCTTCCATGCGCCGTGGCGCCATTCCGGATGGCCGTAGCCGATGCCGAGCATATGGAAGTCGAAGAGCGGCTCAAGCCGGCTGGTCGACGCCTCACCTTGCCATGGCTCGAAGTCGATTTCGAACCATTCGGCGCGTCGAGTGCCCGGCTGCCAGCCAACTCGATAGTCGACGGACCGCATCGCCTCGGCTGGCTCCGCTGATCCGTCGTTGTTGGCCAGCGCCACAAAACCTGTCTCATGCCAACGCTTTCCGTCAAAAAGTTCATTGATGTCGAAGTGCGTGGAGAACGCGTCGAAATTGAGTGGGGCCCACAGCCAATAGAACTGCGGATCAGCCACCGGTGCTCCCGTCGGAGCGGGCTCGCCGACCGGCCGGACGCCCCACGAGCGGTCGCGGCTCCCCTGCGTTTCGCCGGGATCGAGATCGATCACCTCGCCGTCGATCTCAATCCACCCCTCCCAGTCACCGAACTGGGTCATGCGCGTCGAATCCATGACGACGCGCTGGCCGACTTGGTGGAAGAAGTGCGGCTCCTGGATCGGCGCAGAACGGCGGACGAAGGTCAGGTCAGCGCGGAGCCCGTGTTCCGGTGCGTCGACGGCGAGGCGCAGAGCATGCAGTGGTTCGAGCACCTCGACCTGGATCGGCCCGACCGTGTTCGCCTCGGAGCGATCGAGTGGGGCGCGGCGCGACGCATGCACATTGATCTGTTCGGCGTCGATGGTCTGACCGTCGACGATCACGCTGAAGTGCGCATCGGCAACGTGACGGTTCGGATACAAACCCATCGCCAACGCGAAGAACAGTCGCGTGTCCCGCGTGTAACCGTTGAAGAAATAGCGGTCGTAGTGATTCAGATCCGTCCCCGCCGTCTGGGCGACCGGGTGTGACGTCTGATGGATGGGAAAGTCGTCGAACGAACTCAGCACCCAACCGACGCTAGTCGTAGCCTGACCTTCTATGTCAGAGGGCCGTCTGTTAGATCCTCGGACCGGTTGGTTACGCGACGTTGCCCGCTACCGCCAGCTCGCCGTCATCACGACAGCGGGCATCTGCCTCCTCACCGTGGCGGGCGGAATTGTTCGCCTCACCGGGAGTGGCCTCGGCTGTGACGACTGGCCGAACTGCAACAGCGAACGCTTCGTCGACGTCTCGTCGGGGCACACAGCGATCGAACAGATCAACCGTTTGCTCAGCGGGGTCATCGGGGTCCCGACGCTGCTCTTAGCGATTGCGGCGTTCCGAGTTCGCCCGCGGATCAGCGGACTTCGCTGGCCTGCTGTCGGCGTGCTCGTGTCCGTTCTTGCCAACGGCGTCGTTGGCGGCATCGCCGTTCGCACTGACCTGCACCCCGCTCTCGTGCAGTCGCACTTCTTGCTGGCAATGGTGTCGATTGCCTTGGGTCTGATCGCCGTCCATCGGTCGTCCTTTGATGCGGCCGAACCCATCAGCGAACCCATCAGCCCGGCCGATCGAGTGCGTCAGTTGGCGTTGCTCCTGACCGTGCTCACCGCCGCAGCACTGGTCACCGGCACGGTGGTCACCGGCACCGGGCCCCACGCAGGTGAGCAAGACGTGCGTCGATTCGGGTTCGACATCTCGAACGTGGCTCGCGTCCACAGCGTCACGGTGCTCATGGCACTCGCCGTGGCTGCCGTGTTGGCCTGGCGGGTTCGAACGGGCTCCGGTTCCACGGCCGCCGTCAGAGCGTCATTGTCGGCATGGATCTTCGTCGGGTTGCTGCAGGGCGTCGTTGGCTACACTCAGTACTTCAACGGCGTGCCTGAACTGCTCGTCGGGATCCACATCGCGCTGGCAACCGGGTTGTGGGTCATCACGATGCGACTGCTCCTCGTGACGATTGCGTTAACGGCGTCGAAGCCTGCACCGGAGATTGCGCGACCGACAGTTGCGACCGCCTAGAGTACGGCCCCGTGCTGCTCAGGTCTCTCGCGGAACCGCCTTCTGGGCGGGCAACTCATTCTCCACGCCAGCAATCCAGTCGCCGCCCGACCTGGTCGACCGTCCTGTTGAGCTTTGTTGCAGCGCTGATGGCCGTACTCGCCATCGGCGGCCCCGCGATGGCCCAAGACGGCGGTGAAACCGTTGGTGGGACCATGCGGGCCAAAGACGACGCCGGTGAAGACGTCCTGGTCGAGGGCGCCGAGTTCACGGTCCTGGATTCCGACGGCAACGAGGTGGGGACGGCCACCACCGACGCCGAAGGCGTGTGGCGGGTCGAGCTGCCGGGACCCGGCGTGTACTCCGTGGAGCTCAACATCGACACGCTGCAGGGCTTCGAGCTGCGCAATCCCGACAGCAATCCGCTGACAGGGGTCGAGGTGCAGCCGGAAACGAACAAGAACGTGCTGTTCCCCCTCGGTAAGCGCGTCGTTGAGGAATCAAACTCGATTCGGGCTGTGAAGTTGTTCGTCGACGGCATCAAGCTCGGCATGATCATTGCGATGTGCGCCATCGGGCTCTCGCTGATCTACGGCACGACCGGCCTGACGAACTTCGCGCACGGCGAGATGGTCACGTTCGGCGCGATGATCGCTTTCGTCTTCCACGTCACCTGGCAGATCGACTTCCTCGGGAGTTGGATGACATCGCTGGTGTTCGGTGGAATCATGGCGGTCATCATCACCGGCATCGCCGGTGGACTGTTCAACCAGTTCGTGTGGAAGCCTCTGCGCAATCGGGGCTCGAGCCTGATTTCTCAGCTGGTCGTGTCGATCGGTCTGTCGATCTTCTTCCGCTACGTCTTCCTGTATCAGTTCGGTGGTCGCGCCGAGTTCAACCGTGATTATCGAATTGGGCAGCAGGTCGAGTTCTTCGGGCTGTTCACCATGTTGCGCAAAGACATCTTCATCGTCGTGTTCTCGGCGCTGGTGCTCATCGGTGTTGCGGCAGCGCTCAGCCGGACCCGAGTCGGCAAGGCCATGCGTGCCGTTTCGGACAACCGTGACCTCGCCGAGTCGTCCGGCATCGACGTCGAACAGGTCATCCGCTACGTCTGGATCGCCGGGAGTGCACTGGCCGGCCTGGGTGGCGTGCTCTTCGGCCTGACCGAGAACATCAACTGGGAGATGGGCTTCCGTCTGCTGTTGCTGATGTTCGCCGGCGTCACCCTGGGTGGTCTCGGCACGGCGTACGGTGCGTTGCTCGGCAGCATCATTGCGGGTGTGTTCATTCAGATGTCGACGCTGTTCATCCCGGGCGACATGAAGAATGTCGGCGCACTGCTGGCCTTGATCATCATCCTCCTGGTGCGCCCTCAAGGCCTCCTGGGGCGAGCGGAACGGATCGGATAGGAGAGCACTATGGATTGGGGATCAATCATCGAGAGCTTGGTCCGGGGGCTGATTGGCGAGAGCTTCATCGTTTTCGCCCTCGCTGCCATCGGTCTCAACCTGCACTTCGGCTATACCGGCTTGCTCAACTTCGGCCAGGCTGTCTTCATGGCGGCTGGCGCCTATGGGCTGGCGATGATGGTGGCGACCATCGGGCCGGCAGCGAACCGCAACTTTGGCTGGGACCTCAGCGAAAGCACGCTATTCTGGTTGGGCATCTTCGTTGGGGTGATCGTCTTTCCGGTCATCTTCGCCCTGGTCATGGGTATCCCGACGCTGCGGCTGCGGGCCGACTACCTGGCGATCGTCACCATCGCGGTGGCTGAAATCTTTCGCATCGTGGTGCGCTCGCCAACACCCGGCATCAAGAAGTGGACCAACGCGTCAGACGGCTTGACCGGATTCTCGGCCACCTTCTATGACATGAGTCCGTTCGGAACCCAGGACCGCTACCTCTTCAACCTGTTCACCGGCAACCAGATGTTCCTGGTGATGGTCGGATGGGTGGTCCTCGCCATGGGGGCCACCGTTTGTTGGCTGCTCATTCGCAGCCCGTGGGGCCGCGTGTTGAAGGCGATCCGCGAAGACGAAGACGCGGCTCGCTCTCTGGGCAAGAATGCCTACTCCTACAAGATGCAGGCGCTGATCCTCGGGGGCATCTTCGGTGCTGTCGGCGGCATGTTGCGTGCCATTGGTTTCTCTGTTGCTCAGCCCGACAACTTCATCACCGACGTCACGTTCTTTGTCTGGGTCGCGCTGATCCTGGGTGGTGCCGGCAAGGTGCTGGCTCCGATCGTCGGTGCCTCGTTGCTCTACGGGCTTCTCAACTTCACCGACACGTTCCTCCGAGAGGGCGTGTCCGCAGATGTGATACCCGACTCGATCATGACCGGCACGCAGGTGGGCCAGGTCCGATTCATGATGATGGGCCTCGGCCTCGCACTGCTGGCCGCATTCAGACCGCAAGGCATCTTCGGGAACAAGGAAGAGATGGCGCTCGATGACCGGTAATCAATGGGATGACGATCTGCAGGACGAGCTGATTCCCGACGCAGGTCCGATCGCTGGACCGGCGACCCACAGCACCGATATGAGCATCATCATGTCGGAGAAACTTGCGGGTGTCGATCCGCAGGCGGCGCGTGCGGCGCTTGCCGACGTGCCGTGGGAACCAGGAGCTAAGAAGCCCGATCCTATCCTTGTCGCGGACAACGTGGTCCGCCGGTTCGGTGGTCTCACTGCGGTCGATGTCGATCATGTGGAGATTCAGCGCGGCGTGATCACCGCACTGATCGGTCCGAATGGTGCTGGCAAGACCACGTTCTTCAACTTGCTGACCAACTTCGACACCCCGGACGAGGGCACCCGGGTGTTCGATGGGCACAACATCGACAAGGTGCCGGCGCACAAGATCGCCAACTACGGCATGGTCCGCACGTTTCAGCTGACCAAGGCGCTGTCGAAGATGACGGTGCTCGAGAACATGAAGCTCGGCGCGACCGACCAGAAGGGCGAAACGCTCTGGCGCTCTGTGCTGCCGTTCATGTGGAAGAGCCAAGAGCACGAGATCGAGGTGCGCGCTGACGAACTGCTCGATCGTTTCAAGCTCTCCCACATGCGCGACGAGTTCGCCGGCACGATGTCGGGCGGTCAGCGCAAGCTGCTCGAGATGGCTCGCGCCTTGATGGTCGAACCGACGATGGTCATGCTCGACGAGCCGATGGCCGGCGTCAACCCTGCACTGACTCAGTCGCTGCTCGGCCACGTCACCGGTCTGCGTGACGCCGGGATGACGGTGCTGTTCGTCGAACACGACATGGACATGGTGCAGGAGATCTCCGACTGGGTGATCGTGATGGCCGAGGGTCGAATCATCGCCGAGGGCCCGCCGGCGACGATTGGTCAGAACCAGGCGGTCGTCGATGCCTATCTGGGCACGCACCACCACGCTGCACTTGATCTCGACGCTGAACTGTGAGCATTGACGATGTCTGACACTCCAACCACCTCACCCGTCACAAAGGCCGAGCCCCTGCTCGTCGCCGACAACTTGACCGCCGGTTACATCCCGGGCGTCAACATCTTGAACGACTGCTCGTTGGAGCTCGCCGACGGTGAGCTCGTCGGCATCATCGGCCCGAATGGCGCCGGAAAGTCGACGCTCATCAAGGCGATGTTCGGTCTGGTCAACGTCCGCGAGGGGCAGGTTCGCCACCGCGGCGAGGAGATCACCAACCTCAAGGCGAACAAGCTCGTCAGCCGCGGTATCGGGTACGTCCCGCAGAACAACAACGTTTTCCAGGTGTTGACCGTCACGGAGAACCTCCAAATGGGCACCTACCTCAATCCGCCGATGTACAAGGAGCGCGTGCAAGTCGTCGGTGACATGTTCCCGCGCCTCATGGAGCGCGCCGATCAGCGTGCCGGCTCGCTGTCGGGCGGTGAACGACAGATGTTGGCGATGGGACGTGCCCTGATGATGGACCCATCGGTTCTGTTGCTCGACGAGCCGTCGGCAGGACTCTCACCAGCGTTGCAAGACGAGGTGTTCATCCGCTGCCACCAGATCAACAAGGCGGGCGTGTCGATCGTGATGGTCGAGCAGAACGCCAGTCGTTGTCTCCAGATCTGTGATCGGGGCTACGTGCTCGATCAGGGCTCGAATGCCTACACCGGAACGGGCAAGGAACTGTTGACCGATCCGAAGGTGATCGAGCTCTACCTCGGCACCCTGGTCAAGGATCACCAGGACTGAACCTCACCGCCGGAGCGCTCCTCGCCGTTGCGATTGCCGCAGCGATTGATTGGTGGGCGGTCGCGACCGATCGTCGGAAGGTCGAAGTGGTGTGGAAGCCGCTGACGATGGCCCTGCTGGTGGTCGTTGCAGCGGTTGCCGGATCGGCGCCATCGGATGTGCGTTGGCTCGTTGTCGGTGCGGCCGTG
>CAXMZV010000223.1:0-6872 GCA_964199985.1 Candidatus Ilumatobacter isfjordensis
AGCATCGCCCACCGAGGGGCGAAGATCCACTTCGACGACATCAATGCTGAACAGTCGTACCGGGCACAAGATCGCTACGGCCAGAGCAAGCTTGCGAACCTGATGTTCATGTGTGAGCTCGACCGTCGGTTGCGGGCGGCGGAGTTGTCCACAATTGCAGTCGGCTGCCATCCGGGCATTGCGGACACCGAGCTCGCTCGTCACCTTCCAGCTGTTGTGCGTTTCGCCGTCCCACTGTTCCGGCCGCTTTTTAACTCGGCGGCCGCGGGAGCATGGCCGACACTCATGGCAGCGACCGGGCCGGATGTCGAGGGTCGCGCGTATCTCGGACCCGCGAAGCGCAACGAAACGGCAGGGCCAGCGGGCGCAGCCCATGCATCCTCGGTCGCACGTGACGTTGCGCTCGCCGCACGGCTTTGGGACCTCTCGATCGAGATGACCGGCATCGACCCCGAGATCTAAGCGTCGCGCTGTGACACAACAAGCGTGGGCCAGCGCAGGATGTGGTGACACAGAGTGGGAGGTGAATGTCTGCGTCACGACAACGAGCGGATCTCGCCGGATGTGGTGACTCAGACGTGCGATGTCTCAGCGGCCGAGTGCGGTGGCCAGGCCGTCGGGGTCCGCGACGCTGACCCACAGGGCCGAGTGTGGGCGCAACCCGACCACCTTCGGGATCTTCTCGACGAACTCGATGCACAGGCCGAGCTGATGATTCGTCCCGAACGTCAGCCCGTCGTCGGCGAAGCTCAGCCGAGCGCCGACTGCGGTGTACCAACGATGCGGCCCGGTCACGTCGGTGTGATCAATGTTGTCGACCGGGGTCTCGACGTGCAGGAAGCCGAAGGTGGCGCGGAACTGCCCATCGTCGGTGAGTGTCACGCCGTCCTCCGGGCCGACCCGCATGGCCGTGAACATCGGCGTCCACCGGCGGTCGAGGTGATACGGAAAGAACTCGCTCATCCCCACAGCCTGCCATTGGATCGGTACAGCAGCGTGCGGCGCAGCCGTGGACGGAATCAGCCAGACGTCACAGCGCTCGCGTCGAGTGCAACTTTTGGACGTGCCGATCACTAGGTTCTGATGCGCACTTCTGTTGCATCCAACACCCTCGCAGTCACCGATCCAGGAGTTCCCCAATGCGCGAAGCAGTCTTCGTTTCCTATGCCCGTACCGGCCTGGCCAAAGCCGGCCGTGGCGGCTTCAACATGACGCCGACCATGTCGATGGCGGCCCACGCCATCAAGCACGCTGTCGAGAAGTCGGGCGTCGAGCCCGAAGCCATCGAAGATGTCGCCCTCGGCAACGGTGCGCACGGTGCCGCCAACCTCGGTCGCCTCGCTGGCCTGCTCGCCGGCCTTCCGGTCAACGTTGGTGGCAACACCATCCAGCGTCACTGCTCGTCGGGTCTCAACTCGATCGCCGTTGCGGCCAACCACATCAAGCAAGACGGTGTCGATATCGCGGTCGCCGGCGGTGTCGAATCGATCACCATGCCCGGTGGCGGCATCGACAGCCTCGGTGGCGTCGACCCGGCCCTCACCGAGCAGTACCCCGCGATCTTCATGGCGATGATCGAGACCGCCGACATCGTGGCCGAGCGCTACAACGTGTCGCGTGAGTACCAGGACGAGTACTCCCTCGAATCGCAGATGCGTATGGCGCGTGCGCAGGAGAACGAGCTCTTCGTCGACGAGATCGTGCCGATGGCCACGAAGATGAAGCTGGTCGACCGCGAGACCAAGGAAGAGACCATCGTCGACTACATCGTCGACAAGGACGAGTGCAACCGTCCGACCACAACCCTCGAAGGCCTTGCCAAGCTCGGCCCGGTGCGCGGCGAAGGCAACTACGTCACCGCTGGCAACGCCAGCCAGCTGTCCGACGGCGCTGCTGCCGTCGTTATGATGAGTGACGAAGAAGCCAGCCGCCGCGACATCGAGCCGCTCGGCGCCTTCAAGGGCTGGGCCGTCGCTGGCTGTGAGCCCGACGAGATGGGCATCGGCCCGATCTACGCCGTGCCGAAACTGCTCAAGCGTCATGGCCTCACCGTCGACGACATCGACATCTGGGAGCTCAACGAGGCATTCGCTTCGCAGTGCCTCTACAGCCGCGACCAGCTCGGCATCGACCCCGAGAAGTACAACGTCAACGGCGGATCCATCGCCATCGGCCACCCCTTCGGCATGACCGGCACTCGTTGCGCCGGGCACATCCTGCAGGAAGGCAAGCGTCGCGGCGCCAAGCTCGGCGTGGTCACGATGTGTATCGGTGGCGGCCAGGGCGCTGCCGGCCTCATCGAGATCTACTGATCTCCCCTCCGTTTTCGTGAGCTTGCTGCAGGCACTGTGCGTAGGAAGCTCACGAAAGCGGCGGAGTTCGTCGCGTCTGCGGTCATTCGAAGCTGTGCTCGACGGTTGTCCACCAGTCGGCAGCTTCTCGGGCCCAAGCTGCGCGTTGGAGCGCGAACGTGCTGGCGGCGCGGTCGCCCGGCCAGTCGGCAGGCCTCAGTTCCCTTGGGAGGTCCGGGTCGACGAGTGGAAATCGGCGCCACGCATCGACGAGTTCGATGAGCTGACGCGCCGCTGCCGAGCCTTCAGGAGTGTCAGGTTGATCGGGTCGAGCGAGGAATGTCTCGTACTCGCGGGCCAGTTCATCCGGAGGCCAGGCGCGATCAGCAACGTCGAGCGGATCGCCGACATCGGTCATGGTCGATCGGAAGAGCACGGCGCCGTCGACCTCGAGGTCGCACAAGATCCCGGTTGCCTCGACTTCACGTTCCGCCCGTGGCGAGATCCAGATGCCCGGGCCCAACGTGCCGAACCCGGCCCATCCGAGCTGCACCGCGAGCCGCGATCGCAGATGTCGCTGGGCCTCGGGAACGCTGGCGAGCAACACGAGCCAGGCACCGTCCCATTCGCGGCCGCTGGCACCGAGGTCGTAGATCCGCTCTGCACCGCGGGTCAGCAGGTCGGCTGCCCAGTCGGTGAGTTGCCATCGGCTCTTGCGGCCAACTCGCTCGGAAACGATCCAACCCTTTGCGCTCAGCCGACTGACGGCCTGGCGGGCAGCCTTGTCCTCGACGCCGACGAGCCCGAGTGCGGTGATCAGCGTCTGGGTCCATGCAGTTCCGCCAGCAGGGCGCATCAACTCACCGAAGATCGTGATCAGGAGGTCCGACGCACTCGATGCGCCGACGTCGCCGTCCTGGCGCAGACCGAGCACAGGTGCCAACGGAGCTCGATCAGCGTTGGCGGGTAGCACGTTCTACATTCTGGTTGCGTTGCGAAGTGAAAGCAAGGTATGTTCGTGGTTCGCAAGCAAGGGGGTTCTGCAATGTCTGATGCGGCCGTACCGACAGCACCGATCACGTTCGAGCGTCAGCCTGACGCGTATGCCCACTGGATCCTGAAGATCGACGGTGAGGCAGCGTCGCTGTCGATGAACGTCTCGCCAAGCGGCGGGCTGCTCGGCGACTACGAACTCAAGCTGAACAGCTACGACATCGGCGTCGACATCGAACTCGCTGACGCTGTGCGCCGCATCCGCTTCGAACACCCGGAGGTCAAGGTCGTCGTCATCGACAGTGCCCTCGAAGGCGTGTTCTGTGCCGGCGCGAACATTCGGATGCTCGCCGGCGCGTCACATTCGCACAAGGTCAACTTCTGCAAGTTCACCAACGAGACACGGCTCGAGATCGAGGAAGCATCGGCATCGTCCGGATTGCGCTTTCTCGCTGCCATCAATGGCGCCTGCTCTGGTGGCGGCTACGAACTCGCCATGGCGTGTGATCACCTGCTTCTCGTCGACGACCGTTCGAGTTCGGTGTCGCTCCCCGAAGTTCCGCTGCTCGGCGTGTTGCCCGGAACGGGTGGGCTCACCCGCCTGACTGACAAGCGCCACGTTCGTCGCGATCGTGCTGACGTGTTCGCCACCAAGTCTGAAGGGGTCCAGGGTGCCGAGGCTGTCGCGTGGAAGCTCGTCGATGAAATCGCTGCCCCGACCATGTTTGACAGCGCCGTCACCGCCCGGGTCGACGCGCTGGCGGCGACCTCCGATCGCGTCGATGACGGATCGGCCGTCGTGCTCGAGCCGCTCGGACGGACGGTCAGCGACGACTCGATCTCCTATCGATTCGTCGAAGCCACGCTCGATCGCACTCGACGCTCAGTCGATCTCACCGTCAGCGTCACCGACGCAGTCGAATGGCCACTGACTGCTGCCCGCGAGCTCGACGATCTGCTGTGTCACCTGCGGTTCAACGAGCCCCAACTCGGCACGATTACACTGCGCTCCCGGGGTGATGCAGTCGATGCGGTTGCGCACTCCGACCGTCTGCTCCGTGCTGCTACTGGGGACGCCGACCACCTCACGCGTGAGACGGCACTGTTGTGGAAACGGGTGCTGTCGCGCCTCGACCTCACGGCGCGAAGTCTGATTGCACTCGTCGAGCCGGGTTCGTGTTTCGCCGGCGTGCTCGCCGAAGTGCTGCTGGCCGCCGACCGCAGCTACATGCTCGACGGCATCTTCGAAGACGACGACGATCCACTCCCGGCGGCGACGATCCAACTCACGGCAGCGAGCATCGGGCCGTTGCCGATGGCCAACGGCATCACGCGGCTCGCATCCCGATTCTGGGGATCGCCCGGTGATCTCGACGCCGCCGAAGCCGCGGTCGGTGAATCGATCGACGCGGCTCGCGCCGCGGAACTCGGCCTCGTCACCTCGACGCCGGACGATCTCGACTGGGACGACGAAGTCCGCCTCGCCGTCGAGGAGCGCGCCAGCTTCTCACCCGACGCGCTGACGGCGATGGAGGCCAACCACCGGTTCGCCGGCCCCGAAACGATGGCGACCAAGATCTTCGCCCGATTGTCCGGCTGGCAGAACTGGGTGTTCATCCGCCCCAACGCCAGTGGACCCGACGGTGCCCTCCGCAAATACGGCACCGGCACCCGCCCCACCTTCGACCACACCCGCACCTAGACAGCACGCATCTCACGACACGGAGGCAGCCCATGACTAACATCGACTACAACGAGCGGATTCCCAACAACGTCGACCTCGCAGATGATCGCCGGTTGAAGCGGGCGCTCGAGAACTGGCAACCACGCTTTCAGGAGTGGTGGTCAGACATGGGGCCGTCGGGCTTCCAAGAAAAGGACGTGTACCTGCGCACGGCCGTCGACGTCGGTAAGGAAGGGTGGGCCCACTTCGGCCACGTGAAGATGCCCGAGTACCGGTGGGGCATCTTCCTCAGCGAAGCCCAGCCCGACCGAACCATCGGCTTCGGAGACAACAAGGGTGAACCCGTGTGGCAGGAAGTGCCCGGCGAGTTCCGCACCGACCTCCGCCGACTCATCGTCGTGCAGGGTGACACCGAGCCCGCATCAGTCGAGCAGCAGCGGCATCTCGGCGCCACGGCGCCGTCGCTCTATGACCTTCGGAATCTCTTCCAGGTCAACGTCGAAGAGGGTCGTCATCTGTGGGCGATGGTGTACCTGTTGCACCGCTACTTCGGTAAGGACGGACGCGACGAGGCCGATGCGATGCTCGAACGCAGCTCGGGCGACGAGGACCATCCGCGCATCCTGGGGGCGTTCAACGAGGAGACACCGGACTGGCTGTCGTTCTTCATGTTCACGTACTTCACTGACCGCGACGGGAAGTACCAACTCGGTGCGTTGCGTGAGTCGGCATTCGACCCGCTGAGCCGAACATGTGACTTCATGTTGAAAGAAGAGGCGCACCACATGTTTGTGGGTGCCACTGGCGTGGGTCGTGTGGTGCAACGCACGGCGCAACTGATGAACGAGCACGACACCGACGACGTCACCGGCCTCGGGGGCATCAACCTCGACACGCTGCAGCGGTACATCAACTTTCACTACTCGGTCTCACTCGACCTGTTCGGTTCCGAACGATCGACCAATGCGGCCAACTACTACGCCGCCGGGTTGAAGGGCCGCTTCGGTGAGGACAAGTACGACGATGATCACGTGTTGTTGGCTGGCGAGGAACAGTTCCTCACCGTGGTCGATGGAGTGATCACCGCCGAGACGTTGTCGGCACGTGCGCTCGTCAATCATGAGCTTCGCAGCGAGTACACGATCGACTGCGAGAAGGGCGTCCGTCGTTGGAACCGAACGCTCGCCGAGCAGGGCATCGATGTTGAGTTGGCGTTGCCGCATGTCGGGTTCAACCGCGAGGTTGGGGCGTTCCGTGACGCAGCGGTGACGCCGTCGGGCGAGCTGCTCGATGCTGACGAGTGGGACGAACGGCGTGACGAGTGGCTGCCGAGCGACGATGAGCGACGGCATGTCGGGTCGTTGATGAAGCCGGCAATGGGCATCGGCGAGATGGCCGGCTGGATCGCACCTCCATCCACGGGCATCAACACCCAGGCGGTCGACTTCGACTACGTCCGGGTCTGATCACCGCGTGCCGGCTCCGGACCTCGATCCAGCTGCATCGACCATCTTCGTCGACGTCGCTGGAGCGCGCCTGCGAACGGCGACCTGGGGCGAGGGGCGAGCGTCGATCGTGCTGCTGCACGACGGCCTCGGATCGATTGGCCAATGGCGCGACGTTCCGAGTGAGATACGTCGGGCAACGGGCGCCACGGTGATGGCATACGAACGCGCAGGTCACGGCGCGTCGACACCAGCGCCAACGGGTCCGTGGCCCGCCGACTGGCTCCACCGTGAGGCCGCTGTGCTCGATGACCTGCTCGGTGCGCTCGACATCGAGTTGCCAGCGCTGGTCGGTCACTCCGACGGTGGTTCCATTGCACTCATCCACGCTGCGACCGGTGGCGCGTGTCAGAGCGTCATCGCGTTGGCGGCGCACACGTGGGTCGAAGACATCTGCGT
>CAXMZV010000224.1:0-6844 GCA_964199985.1 Candidatus Ilumatobacter isfjordensis
TTCAAGGAACTCCCGATGGAGTTCGCCGTCGAAGCTCAGCGCCTGCTGAGCGTCAGCCTGGAAGGAAGTGTCGGCTGATGCTGCACGTCCAAAACCTCACCGCCGCCATTGGCGACAAGCAGATTCTTAACGGTCTCGACCTCGATGTCGGCGCCGGCGAAGTCCACGCGATCATGGGCCCGAACGGCTCGGGCAAGAGCACGTTCGCGCACGCCCTCGCTGGGCGCGATGGCTACGAGATCACGGGCACCGTCACGCTCGACGGAGCAGACTTGCTCGACATGGAGCCCGAGGCGCGCGCCGCCGCTGGCATCTTCTTGGGTTTCCAATACCCGGTCGAGATTCCGGGTGTCAACAACATGTACTTCCTGCGCACGGCAATGAATTCTGTTCGCCGCGCTCGCGGTGAGACCGAAGTTGGCGCTCGGGACTTTCTGAAGGTCGCCAACGAGGCAATGGAGCTCGTGGAGATGAAGCAGGACTTCCTCAATCGCGCTGTCAACGCCGGCTTCAGCGGTGGTGAGAAGAAGCGCAACGAGATTCTCCAGATGGCCATCATGGAGCCGCGCCTTGCCATCCTCGACGAGACCGATTCGGGGCTCGACATCGATGCGCTTCGAGTCATCGCCGGCGGGGTCAACGCACTGCGCGGTCCGGAACGGTCGATGATCGTCATCACTCACTACCAACGGCTGCTTGACTACATCAAGCCAGACTTCGTGCACGTGCTCGTCGATGGACGCATCGTCGAGTCGGGTGACTACACGCTGGCTCTGCAGCTCGAAGAACACGGGTACGCCAGCTTCGTCAACCACGACCTCGACGAGGTCGAGCGGCCACTCACCGGAGCCCCATCGTGACAGCCGCGCCCACGGCGACCGACCCAACGGTTGCGGGCCGTGCTGCAGCACTCGATTGGGTCGAATCGAACGGTTATCCGACGAGGCGTCGCGATGCGTGGCGCTACGCGCCCCACAAGGAACTCAGTGCGTTGTCCTTCGGGCCGCCGGTCGCGCTGACTGCGGATGTCCCCGACCTTGACAAGCAGATTCCTGCCCTCGACGGCCCCCGCATCGTCGTCGTGAACGGTGTGGTCGATGTCGAGCGGTCGACCATGGTCGGCCCGGTGGGTCTTCACCTGTCGAGCCTGCTTGACGCCCGCCGGGAACAACCCGACCGGCTCACGTCTCACTTCGATCATGACGGCGCGAGAATCACCGACGCATACATGGCGCTCAACCTCGCCTTCGGTGGCGACGGTGCCGTGGTGCGCGTCGACGACGGCGTCGATGTCGACCTGCCGATTCACATCGTGGACATCGAAGTTCCTGACGAGAGCCGGAATGCGTCATGCACCGGCGTGGTCATCGAGTTGGGCGCGGGTAGCTCGGCCACCGTCATCGAGACTCGCATCGGTGTCGGCGCTGAATTCGGCGGCTCGAATATCCGCACCACCATCTCGGTTGGTGCTGACGCCTCGCTCGAACACGTGCTGCTCCAGGACGTGCCGGTGAGTCACGTGCACCTCAGCAACATCGATGTGCGCCAGGGCGCCAACAGCAGGTTCTTGGGTCGTTCGTTCAATCTGGGCGCCTCCTTCGGGCGTGCCGCCTACAGCGTCAACCTCGAAGGACCTGGGGCGCACGCCGACCTCTCCGGTTTGTTCTTCGGGTTCGGCGACCAAGTCCTCGATCAGCAGATCGACGTCATTCACGCCGCCGAGAACTGCACGAGCCGCCAATCATTCCGCGGTGTGCTCGACGATGCAAGCACCGGAGTCTTCAACGGAGGAATCGACGTCCGCCCAGGTGCCGATGGCACCGACGCAGAGCAATCGAACCAGAACCTCATTCTCTCGGACCGCGCCGAGATCAACACGCAGCCCCGGCTCGAGATCCTCGCCGACGAAGTGGCCTGCAAACACGGCGCCACCGTGGGCCAACTCGACGACACGGCCATGTACTACATGCGCTCGCGGGGCATCCCTGCCACCGAGGCTCGCCGCCTGCTCATCAACGGCTTCGCCGACCAAGTTGTCGACGAGGTCAGCATCGAGCCGGTGCGAGCATGGATCACTCACCGACTCGGACACGGCGATGTCTGATCAATCGGTCAGCGTCGGCAAGACCAAAGGCTTCACCCTGCCTCGTGCGGCCGAGGCCACGATCGTGCCGGCCGGCGAGTCGGTCACCCTCGCCGCAGGTGCTCGGGTCACCCTGCTGCAGGCGCTTGGTTCTACTGCCACGGTGACCACCAGCGATGGCGAGATGGCGCGCCTCACTCGCCAGGATTCGATCGACTTCGGATTCATCGATGCCCCGACCGATGCTGTGGCGCCAAGCGACGCACCCTTCAGCCTCGACCGCGTCTGGGAAGCTGCGACGACTGTCTACGACCCAGAGATCCCTGTCGACATCGTCGAGCTCGGCCTCGTGTACCGCGTCGATGCCGACCAACTCGACGGCGGCGGCTGGCACGTCGAAGTCGACATGTCGGTCACCGCCCCATTCTGCGGAATGGGTGACATCCTGCGCCTGGACCTCCGAGACGCTGTTGCTGAACTGCCCGGTGTCGAGACGGTCGACGTGCAGCTCGTCTTTGACCCACCGTGGGACGCATCTCGTCTGTCTGACGTTGCGCGCCTCGAACTCGGAATGATGTAGCCAGGCTCGACAGGCCGTCACTTCCAAGTAGTGAGAGCCTGCGGGCTCTGCCTTCAGGCCGGTTGTGTCACTGATGCTGCGTGGCTCCGCGCACGGGATGTGACCGTGAGCGAGAGGGGTCCGCGCAGCCCCATTGAACGTTTCCACTTCGTGCGGCCTGGATCGGTCGTGTAGTTCCCGAGTATGTCGAGCAGCGGCGGCAAGGCCAGTCGGAGCTCCATGCGTGCCAGCGCGGCGCCGAGGCAATGGTGCGCCCCGAATCCGAACGAGATCGATTTCGGGTCGGGCCGATCGAGCCGGAGTTGGTCTGCGTCGGGCCACCGGCGCGTGTCGCGGTTGGCCGCCCCGATCATCACCGCAATGTTCGCGCCCTGCGGTATCGCCACGCCTCCAATGCAAAGGTCTGCCGTGGCCTGTCGTCCGCTCATCTGCACCGGAGCGTCGAAGCGGAGCAGCTCCTCGACGGCGTTGTCGATGAGCTCGGGTTGAGCATGCAGTAGATCCCGCTGGCCAGGGTTGGCCTCGAGTGCGACCAGGGAGTTACCGAGCATGCCGGTGACGGTCTCATGGCCGGCGAAGAGCAGGAACGTGATCATCGCAACGATCTCGTCATCATCCAGGCTCGGTCCGTCGTCCGCGATTGCGACAGCGGAAATCAAGTCGTTGCCGGGGTGTCGCCGGCGCTGCTCGATCAGGTCGAGGAAGCATTCGTCGAGTTCAGCAAATCGTCCGCTCAGCAACTCGGGGTCAAAGGTGGTCATCGGCTCGAGGATCGCGCCGATTTCGTGGGAGGTCTGGAGGAGCCACTCCCGCTTCGCCATCGGCAGGCCGAGGAGTTCGGCGATCACCTGGATCGGGAGCTTGTTCGTGAATGCCTCGACGATGTCGATCTCACCGGATCGGGGCAGCGCGGCCAACAGTTCGTCGACGGTGTTGCGGACGAGCTGTTCGTAGACGGCGATCTGTTTGGGGGTGAACGCGCGACTGACAGCGGACCGCAAGCGGGTGTGATCCGGTCGATCTGTCGCGAGCAGCCACCTCGAGAAGTTCGTTCGAGTCGAAGGCGTGAGCTTGCGGTACTGGCGGGTGGAGAGCATCAGATCAGCGACGGGTGAGGTCGCGGTGTCAGGTGAACGAAGCACCTCGTTGACTTCGTCGTAGCCGAAGACGAACCACTGTCGGAAGAGTCGGCTGTACACGACGGGACCCTCGGCACGCATTCGCTCGTACATCGGGTAGGGCGATGAGAATCGCTCCTCCGCGAACGGGTTTCCCCACTTGGTGAACCCGAAGAAGGCGTTCGACAGCCAAGGCCGATCCCCGATGGCGGCGATGCTCGACATCGCCAGCGTCTCAGCGCTCATCGTGGGACTCCTTCGAGGAATGAAGCAACTCCGCGATCACACAGACAGTATCGGTCACCGCCTCGTGCTGCTGAAGCAATCCAGTCAACGTTGTGGCCTCGGAGCATACGGTTGTACGAATGTACGTACAAAGCCCGATAAGCTTTTGAGGTCAGGCTCTCTCTCCCCTCATCCCGAAAGGCCAATGACATGACAACTGCAACTCGGTCCTCTCCAGTGAAAAAGGCAGGTGGGTCTCGCCGGCGCCCCGTCCTCTGGATCGTCGGCGGTCTCATTGCTGTGATCGCGCTCGCAGCGATCTTCTCCCTGGCCGGCGGGGACGAGCAGCCGACCGCCGTGCAGGCCGAGGACGATCGAGCTGCGATCACTCAGACCAACGAAGTCTCGATCGAAGGTACAGCCATTGCTGAGCTGCAAGAGACGGAAACAGCCGCGGGAGCGGCGGCACCACAGGCGAGCGGGGTGAGCTTCGACGGTGAGTCCGTCACCTTGCTCGAGCCCGGGACACCGACTGTCATCGGCTTCTTCGCCCATTGGTGCCCGCATTGCCAGACCGAGGTCGACCAGTTGTCGAAGCACCTCGCAGCCACCGGGCTGCCTGACGACGTGAATGTCGTGGCGGTGTCGACAGCCGTCGACAGTTCTCGGGCGAACTTCCCTCCCTCGGCGTGGTTCGAATCGGAAGGCTGGCCTGCTCCCGTGCTCAGCGATGACGCTCTGAGCAGCGTGGCGAAATCGTACGGCCTCTCGGGCTTCCCGTTCTGGGCGATTGTCGACGCAGAGGGCAAGATCGTGACCCGGTCCGCTGGTGGGATCGGTCCTGACGAGTTCGATGCATACCTCGAACTCGCCCGAGCCGGAGCGTGATGGTCATGTCATCTTCGTTGCCTCCACAACCGAACTCGCTCCACCCCCTCGACCGAAATCACTGAACATGGCCTACACCGAAAAGTTTCAACACCTTGCCGACACAGCCCGCTCCCAGGTGCACGGTGTCACCCCCGACGCCGTTGATTCGCTGATGGCCGATGGGGCTGTGGCCCTCGACATCCGTGACCCCGACGACCGCGGTGCACTCTCTGCCGCGTCGCTCAAGGCAATGGGCTATCGCAACGCGGCCTACATTGACGGCGCGCCGAGCGGCCCGACACACCTCCCTCAATCTGACAACAAGGAGACCAACCATGCAAGCGTCACCAACCCACCGACTCCGCAATCAAGCGTTCGCGATCGCGACAGCGACAGCGCTGCTCTTCGGTTGCTCGAGTGACGAATCCGACTCGACTGCAACCGTCGCCGTGGAAGCGCCGGCCGAAGCCATCAGTATCGAACTCGCCCGATCCCCGATTCCTGCATCTGGGCAGACTGCAACTCCGGTCTACGGCATTCTCGTGAACGACTCGCTCTCGGACATGCGCGTCATATCGGCCACGAGCCCCGTCGCAGCGAGCATCGACCTGCTCGATCCCGATGATTCGGTCGTGCTTCCGGCAGACGGATTCGTGGTCAGAGCAGACGGTGGCCTCGTCATGGAGCCGGTTGGCTACAAGCTGATGCTGAACGGCGTCGACCCCGTCACGATCGGTCAAGAGATTCCGGTCACGTTGAGATTTGAGTCCGGCGACTCGTTCGCCTTCAACGCGATCGTCCAAGAACTCGACCAATAGCGGCCGGCCGTTCCAGCGCTACACGGCGACTTGCCGGTCGTGGCGGAGTCCAGCGATCGCCAGCAGCAGGCCCACGGCGGGGAAGACCATGGACAGCCACAGTGCGGCCCGATAGCCGCCCGTGACCGACTGGACGAGCGCGAAGAACGCCGGGCCGATTGCGCTGCCGATCACCATCGCGCTCATCTGCGCACCAGAGATGGCACCGAGATTTCGGCGTCCGAACAGCTTGGGAATGGCTGCAGACGTGAGCGCGGAGAAGCAGCCCTGCGCCGCCCCCCACGTGACGACTGCTGCAACGGCGCCCCACCGCGTGTCGAGGAGCCCGATCGTCGGGTACATCACCAACTGAGCGAGCGCCATTGCCGTCGCGACAACCAGCGGCGTGATGCGGTCGGTCAACCAGCCGGTCAGCAGCGTGATTGGGACGCTGACGAAGGCGATGGGGACAAAGATGCGCACGATCTCGTCGTCGGTCAGTCCGAGTTCTGCGCCGAGGTCGACAATGTGGAACGTGATTGCCGTGCCAGTCGAGGAGAGCGCTGCGACCGGAATCGTGAGGGCCCAGAACCGTACGTCACGCAAGGCTTCTTTCCGTGTGGCGTCGTGCTCGGTCCCGATGATCGGCGCGATCCGCTCGGGCGCCGATGCACCGGGTTCGGGGTCGTCGGGGATTGCCGTCCGGCCGCGCCCGTCGATCTCGATTCCGGCGGCCTCGGGGCTGACCCGGTAGAACGTGATGATGATCGAGCCGACCACGACCACCAGGGCGAGCGCCATGATTCGCCATGCGGTGCGGAAGCCGTCGATGTCGATCAGCACGAGGAGCAGCGCCGGGGAAGCAGCCAGCGCGAAGCTCACCATCGCGCTCGACACGGCAGTCACGAGCCCCCTCCGACGGTGGAACCACTGCGCGACCATGGTGCGCGAGGCAAGGGTGAGGAGCCCCTGCCCGCTGAATCGGAGACAGCCGAATCCGACGGACATCACGACGAGGCCAACCGGGGTGTTCATCGGCCCGATCAGGCTCAATCCGAGGAGAGTCGCCGCGAGGCCGAGCGTTGCGCCGAACGCAACCACCCGCGATCCGTGCCGGTCGATCGCTCGTCCGCCGGCTCCGAGGAGTAGGCCGCTCGTGCCCGTACCGATG
>CAXMZV010000225.1:0-6835 GCA_964199985.1 Candidatus Ilumatobacter isfjordensis
CCCACTCCGAAGGTGATTCAGAAACTGCTCGCCAGCGCGGGCGGCGAGATTGCGAACCGACTGCCGTCGAGCTGGCAGGTGTCGGTTGCGTCGCGGACGACCGACGGCGGGATCATCCGCTTCGTCTCCGCCGCCGGCGACTCGTTCGAGGTGCAGGCGTTCGTCCGGCGACGACTCGACCCTCGGGCGGCCGCGGCGCTGCCCGACTTCGACGAGCCGACCGTGTTGATCGCCGACTGGCTCAGCCCTCGCACGCGGACGATCCTCGACGATCGTGGACAGAGTTATGCCGACACCACCGGCAACCTGTCGATCTCCCTCGATGAGCCCCTGATACTCATCCAGGCTGACGGGGCAACGCGAGATCCGGCCCCGCGGCCCAAGACGCTGAGCAGTCTCCGCGGGCCGCGAGCGTGGGCGCTCGAACGCACCCTGGCCGAGGTGGTACCTCCGTACGGGCTCGGCGACCTCGCCGAGACGCTCGACATGGATGCTGGCTACGTCTCGCGTCTCCTCACTGGGCTCGGGGAGGAGTTGCTGATCGAGCGACAGCCACGCAAGCCGATCGAAGGCGTCGACTGGGAGGCGATGATCCGCCAGGTCACGCGCACCTACAGTCTCCTCGCCGACAACGAAACGGCGAGTTGGATTGCGCCCGCCGGCCCCGAGCAGTTTCTCCGCGACCTCTCGTCGTCGAAGCTGAAGCGGTGGGCCGTCACCGGCTCGTTTGCATCCAGTCGACTCGTCACGGTCACCGCACCCGAGATCGCCGTGGTCTACACCGACGATCCCGAGCGGCTGGCCGAGACGGTGCGGCTCCGTCCGACGAGAACCGGCCGGAATGTTGTGACAGCCCTTCCCTACGATCCGATTGTGTATGAGCGCACGTGGGAGCAGAGCGGACTGGTCTTCACGTCGCTCGCGCAGGTCGCCATCGACTGCCTCACAGGCTTCGGACGCATGCCCGCTGAAGGTGAGGCGCTCCTCGATTGGATGCGACAACGCGCGCCTCGATGGCAGTCGGCGACGCTCACCTCGGAGCCCGAACTCCCGTGAGTAGCGAGAACAGGAGCGAGTGGTTCGATACGCGACGCTGCCTGCTCGACGCGCTCGTCGGGCTTCGACCGCACCTGATTCTTGTGACCGCTACTGGCCGAGCACCTCGAGGACCGATGCCGTTGCTCGCCGTGTCATCTCGGCGATCGATCTCGCACTGAGACCACCGACGTGCGGCGTGAGTACGACGTTCGGGAGATCGAGCAGCGTGGAACCGAACGGTGGCTCCTCGGCGAAGACATCGAGCGCAGCCGCCGCGATTTCGCCACGCTGGAGGGCATCGACGAGGGCGTTCTCGTCGACGATGTGGCCACGTGAGGCGTTGACGAGCACGGCGGTCGGCTTCATCAGCGCCAGTTCGCGGGCGCCGATCAAGCCGCGGGTTCCATCCAGCAAGGGGACGTGGATCGAGATCACGTCCGATGAGGCAAGCAGATCGTCGAGCGCGCAGAGCTCGGTTCCGGCGTCGGGCGTCCTAAGGGCCGGATCGCACACGAGCACCCGCGAGCCGAACGCTCGAACACGACGGATGACCGCGCGTCCGATCACGCCCGATCCGACGAGACCAACAGTGGCGCCGACCATGTCACCGGGTGTCAGCGCGCCGGCCCGGTCCCACCGCCGTTCACGCACGGATTGATCGTGCTCGCCGATCCTGCGTACCAACGACAGCATGAGCGCCAGGGTGTGGTCCGCGACGGTCTCTTCGTTCGCACCGGGCGTCGTGGTGATCACGACCCCTGCTGCCGAGGCCGCAGCGACGTCGATCGAGTCGACGCCAACTCCGGTCCGCGCGATCACACGGAGCTGTGGGCTCGATTCGAAGACGGACTGGTCGAACGGGTCGGTACTCGCAATGACTCCAACGGCATCTCCGAGGATCTCTCGGAGTTCGCTGGGCGTGCGCGGACCCAACTTTGGTTCGAGCCGAACCGTGAGCCCGGCGTCGGTGAGGAGGCGGCCGGTCAGCGGATCGTCGATGTCGAATGCGGGCCACGTGACAACGACCTCACCTTGGAGTTGTGTCGGTTCCATGGTGCTGCTCAGCCTGCCGGGGTGGGGATTGTCGGGATCTTCTCGAACGCCTGGCCCAATGCTTCCGGGCCGACCGCCGAATACCCTCCGTCGACGGCCAGGTCCGACCCGGTGACGAATGACGAGCGGTCCGAGCACATGAACAGCACAGCATCGGCCACTTCGTCCGGATCGGCGAGCCGACCGAGCGGTTGGAACTCGGCGGCCAGTTCGTCGGCGCGTTCACGCGAGCCGTACCGGCGATCGATGTTGACGCTCCAGGTCCACCCCGGCGACACGCTGTTCACCCGGATCTTGTGCGGCGCCAGCACTTGGCTGCTGTTGCGAGTCAGGCCGTGCACTGCGGTCTTGGTGACGGGGTACACGATGCGGCCCGGCTGGGATTGTTTGGCGGAGATCGACGAGATGAGCACGATCGATCCGCCGCCGCGCTCGATCAGATGTGGCGTGGCCTTACCGATCAGTACCGCCGAACCGATGACGTTGACATCGAACGAACGGTGCCAGTCGTCCCGGGTCGTGTCGAGCAGGTCACAGTCGAAGACCGCCGCGCCGCACACGACGATGTCGAGGCCCCCGAATTCCTGCACTGCCGTCTCGATGACGTGATCGAGGTCGCTGTCGTTGCGCACATCGGCGTCGACGATGCGGACCGATTGACCGTGGGCGCGTTCGATGTCGGCGGCAACCGGATCATCCTTGTTGGCGACGACGACCCGGGCGCCCGCTTCGACGAGTTTCGAGATGATCGCCTGGCCGATGAGCGACGTGCCACCGGTGATCGCGGCGACTCGACCGCTGAGTTCTCCACTGTCGTGCTCGTCGGACATCGGGTCAGAGCCCGTCGCGCTGATGCTTGGACTCCGCTTCCCATTCGCCGCGAGCGGCGATGACCTGTTCGCGGTCGCTCACCTCCGGCACGCCGACCTCCCACCAGGTGCCGCCGCCGACCCAGTCGTAGGCCGACACGTTCATCACGATGACGTACGTCCGGTCGGCCGCCTTCGCGCGGGCGTACGCCGCAGGGAGATCGGCGAGCGTCTCGACGAGTTCGGCGACGGCGCCCATCGACTCGGCATGTTTGACGAAGTCGACGTGCTGGAAGTGCGTGTGGCGAGTCGTGCTCAGCAGATTGTTGAACTCGGCTCCGCCCTGGTTTGTCTGGAGACGGTTGATCACCGCGAATCCGCCGTTGTCCATCACCATGTAGATCACCTTGTGGCCGGTGAGCACGCTGGCGTAGATGTCACTGTTCATCATCAGGTACGAGCCGTCGCCGACCCACGAGACGACGTCGCGGTCAGGGAGCGCCATCTTGGCGCCGAGGCCACCGGCGATCTCGTAGCCCATACACGAGTAACCGAACTCGGCGTCGAACGTGCCGACCTGTTTGCTGCGCCACCCTGCAAGTAGCTCGCCCGGCAGACCACCCGCGGCGGAGAGCATGTAGTCGTCGTCGTCACAGATCTCGTTGATCACCTGGATGACCTGGTTGTAGGCAGGCGGCTTGATGTCGCCGTTTTCGTCGACATCCTCCGGGCGCTTGAACGTGTCGAGATGGGCGTTCCACGCGGCGACCTGAGCCTGTGCGAACCCGAGCCACTCCCCTGGCGCGACGTAGTCACCGAGTTCGGAGTCCAGCAGTTCGAGCGAAACCTGTGCGTCGCCGATGACCGATGTGGCGTGCTGTTTCACGGCGTCCCACCGCGCCGCATTGATCGAGACGAACCGAGCGTTGGGATTCTTGAACAGCGCCCACGAACCGGTCGTGAAGTCCTGGAGCCGCGTCCCGATCGCGAGCACGACGTCCGCTTCTTCGGCGACCGTGTTCGACGCGCTGTCGCCGCTGACGCCAATAGCGCCGGCGTTGTTGGGATGTGAGCTGACAAGCGTGGACTTGCCGGCCACCGTCTCGACAACCGGGATACCGCGCTTCTCGGCGAACGCTGCCAGCTCGGCGATCGCGCCGGAGTAGACAACTCCACCACCTGTGATGATCAGCGGCTTGTGCGCATCGCGCAGCACTGCCGCGGCAGCCTGGATTTCACGCGGGTCGGGGCCGGGTCGGCGAATGAAATGTGTTCGCGGTTCAAAGAACGCGACCGGATAGTTGTACGCCTCGGCCTGAACGTCCTGCGGCAGCGCGATGAAGGCGGGTCCGCAATCGGCCGGATCGAGCATCACGGCAAGCGCCTGAGGAAGTGACCGGATGATCTGCTCGGGCCGCGTGATGCGATCCCAGTAACGCGTGACCGGCTTGAACGTGTCGGAAACCGTCTCGGTCGGGTTGTGGAACTGTTCGACCTGCTGCAACACAGGGTCGACCTTGCGATGTTGAAACGTGTCGCCACTGAACAGCAGGACGGGAAGCCGGTTGGCGTGGGCCACACCTGCCGCCGTGACCATGTTGGTGCTGCCGGGTCCGACCGACGACGACGCGATCATGATCTGGCGCCGTTTCTTTGCCTTGGCGTACGCAATCGCCGCCAGCGCCATGCTCTGTTCGTTGTGCCCGCGCCATGTCGGCAGCCTGTCCTGCTCGCTTTCCAGCGCGTGTCCGAGACAGGTCACGTTGCCGTGTCCGAAGATGCCGAAGACCCCTGCGAACATCGGAACCTCGGTGTCGCCTGATGGTCCGTCGATCACCGTGCGCTGGTTGATCAACCACTTCACGATCGCTTGGGCAGTCGTCAGCCGAATGGTGTCCATCGTGGTACTTCCTCTTCTACAGGCAACGAGATCTGGGGCGTGCGTCTCGATTCGACAAGCGCGTAGAATAGCATTGATCTACGCGGGTAGATCGAACGGGAGAGACCGACGAAATCCGGGCTGAGTGGAGGCTGAGGAACGATGAGCAACTTGATGGACCGGATTGCCGGTGGGCCGATCACCTGGGGTGTCGACGGATCGCCGGGGTGGGGTCACCTGATGGAAGCCGACCGGGTGATGAGCGAGATGCGTGACGCTGGGCTGTCGGCCACAGAACTCGGCCCCGACGGATTCTTGCCGGCCGATCCGGACGAACTCGTCGACTATGTCAAGGGGTTCGGTCTGCATGTCGTGACCGGCTTCGTCCCCGCCGTGCTGTACCGCGACACGGCAATGGCGGAGCAGTTGTCATACGTCGACCGGGCGACGGCGCAGCTGGCACGAGCGGGCTCGCAGGTCATGGTGCTCGGCCCCGACTCGCACTACGACGGCTACGACACCGAAGTCGAAATGGACGACGACGAGTGGAAGACGTTCCTGAAGAACCTCAACCAGGTGATACACATCGCCGGCGAGAACGGCCTGAAGACGGCGGTACATCCGCACTGGGGGATGGCAATCGCCCGGCAACAACACGTCGAACGGATGCTCGACTCCTGCGACGCTGGTGTCTGTCTCGACACCGGGCATCTCTACCTGGCCGGCTGCGATCCGCTCGACATCGCGAAGATGGCCGGCGACCGGATCGACCATGTTCATCTCAAAGACGTCGACGACGCGCTCGGCGACCGGGTCCGCAGCGGCGAGTTGCCGTTCCGGCAAGCGACGATCGACGGGATGTTCGTGCCGGTCGGCGAGGGCGGTGTCGACATCAGCGGGGTGGTGAATCACCTCGAGAAGAACGGGTATCAGGGTTGGTACGTGCTCGAGCAGGACTGCGCCCTGGCGAGCGATCCCGAGCCGGGCGAAGGCCCGAAGGCGGATGCTGTCGCAAGCGTCGAGTATCTCCAGAAACTCGCTGACGAACTCTGAACGCCACGCGCCCGTCAAGATGGGGCGGATGAAACCGCCACCGAACATCGAGGCCGTGTTGCCGCTCCGAGCGCAGTTGGGTGAGTGCGCGGTCTGGGACGGCCGGGGCGATCATCTCTACTGGATCGACATCGATGCCCGCACGATCTACCGGTACGACCCGAGCACCGGGACGAACGAAGGTCGCCAATTGGGTGGCCGCCCTGGCTCGTTCGTGCTGACCGACGACGCCGACCGTCTCGTCGTCGGGCTGGAACACGAGCTCGTCGACATCCACTGGTCGACCGGTATGACCACGCCACGGGTTGTGCTCGAGCCGTCCACCGCGAGGACGCGCCTCAACGACGGGCGGTGCGATCCGGCCGGTCGGTATTGGGTGGGTTCGATGGACGACCCGGCCGGGAGTGGCGCGTTCGCCGCGATGCTGCACCGCGTCGAGCCCGACGATCGGTTCGAGACGGTCGAGTCGGGCGTCGGCGTGTCAAACGGCCTGGCATTCAGTCCCGACGGGTCCACAATGTATTGGGCCGACACCCGGCGCAGCACGGTGTGGGCCTACGACTACGACCTGACGGTCGGGCGCAGATCGAACCAGCGCGTCTTTCTCGACTTCACCGATCTACCCGGCAGCCCCGACGGAGCATGCGTCGATGCGGACGGCTGCTACTGGGTCGCATGTGTCTACGGGTGGGCGATGCTGCGCGCCACTCCCGATGGTGTCGTCGAACGCATCATCGAGCTTCCGGTCGAGAAACCGTCGATGCCGGCATTCGGAGGGACGAGTCTCGACACACTGTTCGTCACGTCGATCAGCAGCGGCGGTTCGACGCCCGCCGCGTCCGGACAGCCGCTTGCGGGAGCACTGCTTGCGATCGACCCCGGAGTGACCGGCATCGCCGAGCCCCGATTCGGGGGCTGAGAACGCGCCGCCATCTAGCCGTCAGTCGATCGCCGCCCAAGCCCCGCTCCGACTCGAATCGATGATCGCGTCGATGACACGTTG
>CAXMZV010000226.1:0-6831 GCA_964199985.1 Candidatus Ilumatobacter isfjordensis
GCCATCGGGTGTCTGGCTGATCGACACGATGCGCATCACCGGGCGTCTCACCCGCCGCGACGTCGGAACACGTCACGAGCCTGAACTTCACCTCTCGATCGACGGCGTCGATCGCACCTCGCTGGTCGACTCCCTCGGCATTCTCCACCAGGCTCGCCGCGCCATCATCGACATGCAGTTCGGCATCGACGTGCACACCACGATGTGCCTGATTGACACCACGTGGCCGATGTCGGCTCGTCCGTTCAAGGTCCGAAACCACTGGGTCACCTGGCCGCGAGCACTGACCGACAAGATTCGGTCTTCCGGGCTGGTCCCGATTCGGACCGCACACGACATCGCACACGCCATCTCCGAGCGTCAACCACAGCCTGGAGCCTCAGTCCCTACGATGTGACCTGTGCGGAGATGGTCGGGACCTGTGTTGTTCGTGAGCACGGTGGCGATCGCCAGCTGCGGCGCAACGTCGGAGAACCCGGTCTACATCGACGACGAGGTGCGCGCGTCGACAACGACGGCGCTGATCGTGCCACTCACCACGCGGGCCCCTGCCCCGCTGATCCCCGCTCAGACGGAGATTGTCATCGAGCAGTTGTCGAGCCCGGAGAACGCCATCGCGGAGATCATGGGATCGGGCGCATCGATCGACGACACGGTGACAGTCGACGACGTGGTGACCGAGTTCATCTCATTCGAGGTGACACCTGACGGCGGATTCGTTGCCAGCGTCTTCATCGCCGACGAAGGAGCACACACAGTCTGCGTTGCTGCCACGTGCGGCCGCGTGTTCACACTCGACCCAGGCGCAGAATCGCTCGACGAGGTCGCACTCAAGATCGAGGACGCCAAGGTCGCCGCAGCGGAGCAATTCGACTCAGCAACGGCATTCCCCGACTGGACGATTGCCACTGCCGGCCCATTCTCGGGAACCGGCGGCACCACCGACTCCGAGACGAAGACGATCACGATCTATTCGAATCGCAACCGAACCATTGACGACTTCACTCGCACGATCCTGCACGAGTGGGGCCACGTTTTCGATGCCGAACGGCTCACCGACGACGAACGAGCCGAGTACCTCGAACTCCGTGGCATCGCGGCCGACACAGCGTGGACCGCAGACGACGATCACTCGATCGAGGCCTGGGCGCTGCAGCCCAGCGAAGACCTCGCCGAGGTGCTCGCGCTCATCCTGTCGAGTGGCGACTACACGCCGCGCACTGAAACGCTGGCTCCGGCTCCGACCGACGACCAGCTCACCGCGATCGTGAACCTCGTCGACCTCTAGCTCGAACTCCCTCAACTCCTAGGGTGCCAGCGGTGATGTATCGGACGCGAGTGATGGCGGTCTACGTCCTCGCCGTGTTCATGACCGTGATGGACGGCACGATGGTCAACGTCGCCCTCCCGACGCTGGCCGATGAGTTCGGTGTCGCATCGACAGACATCGAGTGGGTTGCGGTCGGCTACCTCCTCAGCCTTGCAGCCGTGATTCCCGTCGCTGGCTGGCTTGGCGACCGGTTCGGATCGAAACGGGTCTTTGTCACGGCATTGATCGTGTTCGTTCTGGTGTCGATGGCATGCGGTGCCGCTCAGACGCTCGATCAGCTCGTGGCACTGCGCGTCTTGCAAGGCATGGGCGGCGGTCTGCTGACGCCCGTTGGCAGTGCGATGTTGTTCCGCGCGTACCCGATGGCCGACCGGGCCAAAGCAGCCATCGGCGTGCTCAGCGTGGTGGTCGTCGCCCCTGCCGTCGGCCCGGTACTCGGCGGCGTGCTGGTCGACCAGACGTCGTGGCGGTGGATCTTCTTCATCAACGGCCCGATGGGCGCCGTGGCCATCGTCCTCGGTCTGTGGTGGCTCCGTGCGGACGACGGCACCGAAACACACGCGGCGGGCCGGTTCGACGCACCGGGCTTTGTCCTGTCAGCGGTTGCAGTCAGCGTCTTGATCTACACGTTGACGATCGGCCCCGAGGAGGGGTGGGCGTCGACACGTGTGATCGGATTCGCCATCGTCGGCGTGGCTGCTGCGGTCGCCTTGGTCGTTGTCGAACTGCGGCGACGCGACCCGATGCTCAAACTCCGGTTGCTTCGCGATCGGCACTTCCGGACGGTCAACATCGCCGCGCCATTCGTCTACGCCGGGTTCTTTGGATGGATCATCGTGCTGCCGCTCTACATGCAGACATTGCGCGATTTCTCCGCGACGTCGAGCGGGCTCGTCCAGGCGCCACAGGCGGTCGGCGTCTTCCTCGTCTCCAACCTGCTCGGTCGACGGCTGTACCGCGTCATCGGACCGCGCCGCTTGATGATCTTCGGCACGCTCATCCACGCCGGATTCACCGCCTCGTTCGCGCTCGCGACGCTGACCACCCCGGTCGCGGTGCTCGGTGCGCTGTCCTTCGGCCGCGGTGCGTCGGTTGGGCTGGTCTTCGTGTCCATCCAGACGGCGGTCTACGCGACCACGTCGCTGGCCGACACCGGGCGCGCCACATCGGTGTTCAACACCGTCCGTCAGATCGCCTACACATGTGGTGTGGCCATCGCGGTCACCGTGATCGCTGCCCGTCTGTCCACCGTGGGCGGCGACAGCGCCGCAGCGGCCGACCGACTCGGCGCCTACCAGTGGGGATTTCTCACCTGCGGTCTCTTGATCGTGCCCGGAGCGATCGGCAGCTGGTTCATCCGCGACGAGGACGTCGCCGCGACTCGCGGTCTCGAACCTGCTACTTGATATCGGACCAAGCCGGAGCGAAGGGCGCCTCGCCGGTATCGACGTAGCGCGTGTGCCCAACGATCGCTGAGCCGTCGACGCGGAAGATCCGGTAGCCGATCGGATCGCGAACGACCTGCACCGGGCTGTCTGGAGCCAGATTGAGGGCGACGTGCACGGCAGTCGACATGCCGACCTCAGCCGACACACCGGCGACCATCGAACTCATCGGGCGATGCAGGTGACCACAGATGATGCGGTCGACACGAGCCTCCGCGATGACGGCGACGAACCGGTCGAGACCCACGAACCCGGAGGCGTCCATCCAGTCAATTCCGGTGACAAACGGCGGGTGATGCATCGCCAGCATCGTGGGACCCGCGTGCGGTGTCGACAGCGTGGTGCGCAGCCATGCCTCTCGGTCCGGATCGAACGCCCCACCGGGCTCGCCGGGCACGGTCGTGTCGAGACCGATGATTCGAACGCCCTCAAGCTCGACGACCCAGCTCAGATGATCGCCGCCCGGCCGCACAGCCGGCCACGGGTGATCGGGAAAGCAGCGCCGCAGCCCAGCTCGGGTGTCGTGGTTTCCGGGAATCGGCAGGATCGGTACGTCCAGTGGATCCAGGACCTCGGCCAGCTTGTCGTATTCGGCATCGGTCCCCCACTGCGTGAGGTCGCCCGTGGCGAGCACCGCAGCCACTGAGGGCGACTCGTTGCCGATTGCAGCAACGGCCGTCGCTGCCCGAGCGTTGTTGTCGACGTACAACGCTTCGTCGGTGTCATCCTCGACGACGTGCGTGTCCGAGAGTTGGGCGAGAAGGACCGGCATGCTGCCCGCACAACCTAGTTCGCGGCGAATACGGTCGACGTATGGACCAGTCGCTTCCACCCTTGATCTCGGCCGAATTGTTGACCGACCGGCTGGCCACCAGCGGCGCAAATGCGACCGTCATTGTTCATGTGGGGACGACGATGGTCGGCAACGACCCGTACGCGGGCTACCTCGATCGGCGCCTGCCCTCAGCCCTGTATATGTCGCTCGATGACGACCTCGCCGATCCACCGGCACCGATCGTCGGCCGCCACCCGCTGCCGTCGCCAGCCGCGTTTTCAGCAGTGCTCAGTCGACTCGGAATCGCAACGGAGGTGCCCGTGGTCGCCTACGACGATCGCAATGGGGCATTCGCCGCACGACTGATCTGGATGTTGCGCATCATCGGTCAACCCGCAGCTTTGCTCGATGGCGGTCTGGACGCCTGGCCAGGCCCGCTGCAATCCGGGCCGATCGAACCCCGCGAACCGGTGCTCGATCGACCGGCAGTGCCGTGGCCTGACGCTGCGCTGGCAAACGCTGACGAGGTCGCCGCGCACATCAAGCGGGGCGGTGTGGTCATCGACGCTCGCGATCCGCAGCGCTACGCGGGCGAAGTCGAGCCGATCGATGCTGTCGCGGGACACGTTCCCGGTGCGCTCAACCTGCCGTTCACCGACAATCTTGCTGACGGGCGATGGCTCAACGCGGACCAATTGGCACAACGATTCGCCCAGGTTGAGAAGGATCCACACGCGATCGTCTACTGCGGCTCGGGGGTCACAGCGTGCCACAACGCGCTCGCGGCCGAATCGGCAGGTCTGCCGCTGCCGCGCGTCTTCGTCGGCTCCTGGTCAGGGTGGTCGACCGACCCCGAACGTCCGATCGCCACGACCAACGCCCCGTGACGCTGCGGCATCGACCGGGCCTCGGCCTGCGCGGCGCCATTGCATTGCTCGCTCTCGGCATCGTCGTGACCAGGTCGCAGCGATCAGCCTCGTCCTCGAAGTCGCTCACGCGGCGGCCGCCGTGTACGTGACGGTGGATGGACTCGGTCGTCTGTTCAAGCCGTCGGGCTGATCAACCGTTGTCGATTCCTCAAGATTCGACGAAATCCCGTCGATAACAGGCTCATGGCCTTGCTTCGCCCCCCGCTGCACCAGTTCGACCAGCTGACGCAGCCGCTCAACGAATCCGAAATGGCGACTGCACAGGCCCTTGCACAGCTCGACGACGGCTGGACCGTCTACGTCCAACCCAAAATGGCGCTCGACCGACCCGACTTCGTCGCCGTGCATGAGCTGCTCGGTGTCTGCATCATCGAAGTACGCGATTGGAGCCCCGAGGTCGGCCGACCTCAACACGACGACCCGCGCTTCGTCGCCGCGCGCACCCGATCTGTGGTCTTCGACCAATTCTTCGCCCTGCCCAGCGACGGCACCGAAGTGACCGAAGCCGTCCGCGCTGTGGTGATCCTCCCCCGTTGCACGGAGGAGCAGGCAGTGCAGTTGCTCGGCACGTCCGAGGCCGAGGGCGATGAACGAGGCGTCGATGTCTGGGGTGCTGATGGCCTTCGTGATCAACTCGACCGACTCGTGCGCGGCACCGGTTGTGCTCACCCTCGCCCCGAGTCGATCGACCGTGTGCGCGGACATGTCGTCGCATCGGAGATCGCCCCGACTCGTCCCGCCCCGTCGCCACGAAGTTCCGGCGCTTTCGAGATCGAGGTCAACAAACAGGGCGGCGTCGTTCGGCGTGTCCGCGGCGCTGCGGGCACTGGCAAGTCCTTTGGGCTCGCCGCTCGCGCTGCACACCTCGCGGCGCAGGGCAAGCAGGTGCTGGTGTTGTCGTTCAATGTCACCCTCGCCAACCATCTCCGATCACTCGTCATCGATCGGTGCGCCGAGTACGGCACCAACCCGACTCGTGTGACGTGCACCAACTTCCATTCGTTGTGTACCCGCATCGTGCAAGACGCCGCACGTATGGGCATCGAGCCTGCCGCTCCGCGCGGCGCTCGTTGGAACACGGCGATCGTGAAGAAGACAGAAGGCGTGCTCAGCGCAGGGAATGTGCCGCGCTACGACGCCGTACTCGTTGATGAAGGACAAGACTTCGAAGCAGGATGGTGGCATCTGCTTCACAACCATCTCCTGGCTCCGGGCGGGGAGATGCTGCTCGTCAGCGACCACACCCAGGATCTCTACGGTCGAACGACCTGGCAGAACAATGAAGCAATGGTCGAGGCGGGGTTCGACACCGAATGGCTCGACCTCGGCGGTTCGTACCGAATGCCCGAGGACCTCGTCGGACACGCCGCCGACTTCGCCGCGCACCGTGTGGGTGGCCAGCCGCTCATCGCAGATGTTCCGGCAGATTTGGCCGAGGTCAGCGGCGCATCACACGGATCGCTCCGGTTGTGGCAGACCGTCGGACGCGTCGGCGACCTCGGCACCGCGGTCGGACGTGAAGTCGTCAGACTCCTCAAACAACACCCGGTGCTCCAACCAGCCGACGTCGCGTTCATTTGCGAATATCACCACGACGGCGTCGCTGCCGTCCGCGAGATCGAAGCAGCCGGCTACCCGGTCCACCACATTTTCAGTCGCGACCCCGACGATGCTCGCCGCCGCCGCAAGTATCGGTTCTCACCGCAGGCCGGTGCGATTAGGGGGAGCACGATCCACAGCTTCAAAGGCTGGCAGACCTCGGTACTTGTCATGGGAATCGGTCTCGAGGCCAATTCGAAGCGCATGGCGTACGTCGCGATGACTCGCGTGCAGAACCACCCCACTCGACCTGCAGTGCTGTCGGTCGTCAGCGCCGACAAACATCTCGACGACTTCGGCGCCACCTTCGTTGGCACACCCGACGTCCCTGAGGCGCCTGCTGCGACACAGGCGTCGCCACCGGCTGCGCCACCGATGCCGCCAGCAGCACCGCCAGCACCGCCCGCACCGCCAGCACCGCCAGCACCATCTGTCCGCAGCGCGTCGCCAGCAGCGATCGACACGATGTCGGTGCCTGCTGCACCGACGGTCGAGGCGGAGCCCGCCGATGTCGCAGAACTCCCCGGTGTGATCCCGATTCCGCCGCTGCCCTCGACGCCGCTGATTGCACCGGCCCCCAACCCACCGATGCCGTCCGGTCCCCCGCGGTCCATCACACCCCCAGCAGTGCCTCCGCCACCTCCGCCGCCACCTCCACCGCAGCCACCTCCGCCACCTCCACCTCCACCGGCAACAGCGATGCCACCTCCCCCACCCGCGCCAGCGGCCGGGTCAGCACCGTTGGCTCCTCCG
>CAXMZV010000227.1:0-6758 GCA_964199985.1 Candidatus Ilumatobacter isfjordensis
TGTTCTGCAGGGTCCGCACCCAGATCTCGCCGACCTCGCCGGTCTCGCAGTCGCCGCCGTCGTCGCCGACGATGCGCAGCTCGACGCCCGGCTCAGCAACGCCACACGAGCGCAGCCGGTGCTTGTTCGGGCCATTCGGATCGTGGTCCTCCGGAGGAAGGTTCGCCACCGCACCGGTGGTCTCGGTCAGCCCATACGCCTGCCAGAACTTGCACGGCTTGAACTTCTCGACGCAGGCAGCAAGCACTTCTTCACTGATGGGCGATGCGCCGTAGACGAGGATCTGGAGGCTGGAAAAGTCGGCCGTCTCCATGTTGGGCATCATCAGCATGAACTGCAGCACCGCCGGCACCACGAAGCCGTGGGTGATCTTCTCGTTCTGGATCAGATCGATGAGGCCGGCCGGGTCGAGTTCGCGCAGGATGACCGTGGTGGCACCTTCGTACATGCCAGCGGTTGCCCAGCCGCCGCCACCGATGTGGAAGAGCGGCATGGCCGCGAGATTCACCGAGTCGCCGGACAGTTCCCAGATCTCCTTGGCCATCGGTAGCAGGCTGAAGAAGTTGCTGTTGGTCAGCATCACTCCTTTGGGACGTCCGGTGGTGCCCGATGAATAGAGCTGGAACGCGACGTCTTCCGCACCACCTTCGGCACCGGGATCGTCGGCCGGGAACTCGTTGATCCAGGTCTCGAAGTCGTCGAAACCGTCCGACCCACCGATCACCAGCACTTTCTCGACGGTCGGCAGATTGTCCTTGATCGCCTCGAGCGTCGGAACGAAGTCGGGGCCCACGACGAGCACCTTCGACTCGGCGTCGTTGACGATGAACTCGACTTCCGGTGGAGCGAGCCGCCAGTTGACATCGACCGCCACAGCGTTGAGCAGCGAAGCGCCAAAGAAGATGTCGAAGTGCTCGATGCCGTTCTTGTCGAGAAACGCGACACGGTCCTCCGCTCCGACGCCGACGCTGGCCAGCGCCTGGGCGGTGCGGCATGCCCGCTCGCGGACCTCGGCCCAGGTGAGGCGACGGTCGCCTTCGATCAGCGCCGTGTGCTCAGGGCGTCCAGCCCCGTGCACCCTGACAATGCCGGCCACGTTGGTGATCTCAGTTCCCATGACCGTGACGGTAGTCACCCGGGCGGACTCGGGTCGCGCGGGCCCCGATGAACCGCACGTGTCGGCATCCCGATTTTCTCTGGTCACCGCTCTTTCTCTTGTCACCACTCTGCCGAATCCCACACAGAGCGGGGAAATCCCCACTGCTCGCGCTACCAGCGCATACGATGGCGCCATGACGGACCTGCTCGGGAGCACCGACAACACTGATGCGTCTCCGGCGCCAGGCGCCAGCGAGGCAAACTCGACGCCGTTCCCACCACCTCCTCCGAAGTCGCTTGAGGACGGCACCGATCTTAAGCGGCAGCGGATCCTCGCTGTCGTGGGCGCGATCGCACTCCTCGCCGCCGTCGTGATGGGCCTGCTCTGGGTCTCAGCGCTGAGCAGCAGCGACGACGCCGCAACGGAACGCGACGCTGCTCAGGCCGCTGCGACCGAAGAAGCCAACCGCTCGGCTGACGCACTGGATTCACTCGCGGCGACCGGAGTTGATCTCGAAGCCGCCCGAACTGAGAACGAACAACTCACCACAGAGTTGGCGGCCGCTCAGGCGGACGCTGCCGAAGCGACGGCAGCCACAGCCCGCGCCGACGAGGCCGAAGCCACCCTCGCCGTCGTGAACGTACAGAACGAAGAACTCGCTGCCGAGATCGTCACACTCGAGGCGTCGCTCTCCGAAACTCAAACCGCTGCCGCAGCTGCCGAGGCAGCGAGCGTCCCGGCCGATCAAGCGGTGTTCGACATCAACGCCTCACCCGACCTCGCTCGCTACATCGGCGAGGAACTCTCGTCGACGTCCGGGCCCAGCGTCTTGGGTCAGGGTCAGACCACATGTCTCGGCACCGCGGTCGTGAACGACATCGGCCTCGCAACACTCGGTACGGGCCTGGCTTCCGGAGCATCGTCGAGCGACATCACTGTGGTGGTCGAAGCGATCGAACGAGCCGCCGCCACCTGCGGCATCGATCCCAGCGCAATCTTCTGATCCCACGGCCGGGCTGAATCAGCGAACGTCGTATCCGAGCCGGAACGACTGGACCGCGCGAGCGAAGATATTCGACTCGACGTCCGGATCCGTGAGAGCGGTCAGGTTCGTCACCCGCGCGCTGAGTTGACCGAACACGGCCGCCAATGTCGCACGCGCGACGTGCGTACCGATGCACAGGTGAGTACCGAAACCAAACGCGACGTGGCTGTTCGGACTCCGGGAAATGTCGAAGCTGAACGGATCGTCGAACACGTCTTCGTCACGGTTCGCTGACGGGTACAGCAGCACCAGCCGGTCGCCGCGTTCGATGGATTGGCCACCGACCACAGCATCTTCACCGGCCCTGCGGAACATGTTGTTGAGCGGCGTCACCCATCGCAGCACTTCCTCGACTCCACCTGCAACCAACGAATGTTCCGCGCCCATCGCATCCCACTGGTCGGGGTGGTCGACGAACGCTCGGAGGCCGTGGCTGATCGCCGTGCGCGTCGTCTCCGCTCCGCCGGAGATGAAGAGGCCGACCTCATGCACGATGGCCTCGGGCGACAGCGGCTCGCCGTCGATCGTCGAGTGCACCCACGTCGAGATCAGATCGTCAGCGGGGTTCGCGTACCGGTCCATCGCGACCTTCTGCAGCTCGTCGACGAACTCCATATTGGCCGCAAAAAACTCGCGGAAGATCTTGCCGTCACGCTCACGCATGTCGGTGCGCATCAGGCGTTCCGACCACGACTTCAGTTCGGGCCAGAGGTCTTCGGGGAAGCCGAGCAGGCGAGCCGTGAGTCGCGCCGGAAGTTGCCCGGACAGCGCGTCGACAACCTCCATCTCGTTCCCCCCGGCGAGCGCTGCATCGATCAACCCACGCGTGAGCTCATCGATTTCGGCCATGCGGTCTTCCACCGACTTCTTCGTGAAGTTGGGCTGCACCAGCATCCGCTGCTGTCGGTGACCCGGGTCGTCCTGAGCGATCATGTTGACCTCGCTCGGCGACCACAGTGCGCGATATCCCTGCCCCGACAAGAACACCGTCGACCGCCGTTCGACATCGAGCAGGTCGGCATGTCGAGTGATGCCCCACAGCCCGTTGCGGTCATCGCGATACAGCGGCTCATTCGCGCGCATCCACGTCCAGGCGTCGTGTGGATCGCTGCTATAGAAATCGGGGTCGAGCAGGTCGAACACCTGTCGGTCGGTACCGGTCTCCACAGTGCTCACGTCATGAACCTTTGTAATGAGGGGCGCGTTTCTCGACGAATGCGGCAACGGCTTCGGCGTGGTCGTCGGTGTGGAAGCAGGTCATCTCCAACGCCGTCGACACGTCGAAGCTCGTGAGCAACGCCTGTTTGATTTGCTGGTTGACGCTGATCTTCGTTCCCTGCACGGCAAGCGGGGGTTGTGCCGCGAGGTCGTCAGCCCATTGCCGGGCGACTGCCGTAACGTCAGCACGGTCGCAGACCTCGGCAGCGACACCGAGACGGAGGGCTTCGTCCGCACCGAGCGGAATTCCCAGCATCAGATGACGTTTCGCCGCGAGCGGGCCGATGAGCAGCGGCCAGATCGCCGCGCCGCCGTCACCGGCGACGAGTCCGACCTTCACGTGTGGATCGATGAGGGTTGCGGTGTCCGCCATGACGATCACGTCGCACATCAGCGCGATGGATGCACCCAGTCCGACCGCAGGACCGTTCAGTGCGCAGACGATGGGCGGCTCAATGTCGAGCTGGTCCCAGATGATCTGCTTGCCCTCGCGCCGGAGCCGATTGAGGCGGTCAGGTGAACTGAGTTGAGGGAACCACGACATGTCACCGCCAGCTGAGAAGGCGGGACCGTTGCCGGTGAACACGATGGCGCGTGCACCCGCGATGAGATCGTCTTCGCCGACGGCGAGGTAGCGGAACAGCTCTGCCAGCTCTCGATGCAACAGTTCGTCGACTGCGTTCATCGCCGATTTCGGATGGTCGATGGTGACGAGCACGACGTGTCCGTCGCGTTCGACGGTGATTGTTTCCAGGTCGACTCCCATGGCAGCGAACGTACCGCTGGCCGCTCGGACCGCCTGCACTGGAGTCTGCGGCTCCCCACCTGTCTCCCACCCGGCTCCGGCTCAACTCTTACCTCGCTCGTTCACGATCTCTGCATGGATCAACAGCGAGCTGTCGGATGGCTACATCGACGAGCCGGCCTCGGCCTGCATCCCGACGACCTCGGTGCAGCAGTCGCCCGGGGTGCGACCGAGGAACTTGCAGCTCTGTCGGCACCCCCGGCGGAAGTTGCAGACCCCTGGGTTGGTCTGGAACTCGATCCACAAGACGGCGGACGTGCCGAAGCGGTCCTCGCCTGGATCGGAGCGCTGCACGGATCGACGCAGCCATTCCAGGACCGACGCACGCTGCTGCTGCATGGCTGGCTCGTGAGCGCGATCGACAAAGTCACCGTTCCCCACATGATGGTTGAGCAGATCCGGCTGTTCATGAGCGACGGAGGCGGCTCCTTCCCCGACCTGCTCCGGAGCATCACAACCAACCGGGCGATGCTCGTCTACCTCGATGGGCGAACGTCCACCGCCGATGCGCCGAACGAAAATTTCGGACGCGAGCTCCTCGAACTGTTTGCGCTCGGTGTCGGCCACTACACCGAGGACGACGTGCGATCGGCGGCGCGAGCTCTGACCGGTTGGATTGTCAGTCGCCAACTCGACGACGCCCGATTTGTCCAGCGCCGCCACGACGCCACACCGCAGACCCTGCTCGGTGCCACCGACGTCAACGATGTCGACTCGGTCATCGATGCGGTGGTCGGCCACGAACGCCATGCAACGTTTGTGGCGAATCGAATCATGCGCGAGTACCTCGGCGAACTCACCGGCTCGATCGCCAGCGACGTGGTCGACACGCTGAGCGCGACGTACCTCGATGGCGATCGACGGCTCGACCCCGTCATCGTGCGGGCACTCGAACTCGGCCTTGATGATCTCGCCGGCCCACGCGAGATGGGATCGATGGTGCTGGCTCCGATTCCATGGCTGATGATCTGCGCACGGGCAACCGGCGTGGGCCTGCGTGCGCTGCAGCGCGGCGGCAACGGTGCTGTTCGCGACATGGGCCAGGTCCCGCTTCTACCTCCAGGCGTGGCCGGGTGGCCCACTGGCGCAGAATGGCTCACCTCCAGCGCCATCGTCGCTCGGACTCAGTTGGCCGCGACGATCGCTGAGGCGACCGACGAAAGCGAGCCGCTCGCCGTGGCGATCGATGACGAGGACTTCGATCTCGTCGCACAACAGCTCGGCCTCGTCGACTCGTTTACGACCTCGACCGCGTCGGCCATCCGGTCGACCACCGACCCAGCAGCGCGACTCGCCCTTGCGCTCATCAGCCCGGAGAACCTGCTCGCATGATCACCATTTCCCGTCGTCGATTTCTCGCACTCACCGGTGGCCTGCTCGCAACGGGCTGCACAGCCTCACGCGAGGCGGGAACCATCGTGCCGTCTCCCACCACCGTCGGCGACCCGACAACGACGACGACATCAACCGTGCCCGGAGTCGTGGCGTCGGTGTCGTCGACCGGGCCCGGTCCAGCAGGCGACAACGTGCTCGTGCTTGTCGAACTCCGCGGCGGCAACGATGCGGTCAACACCCTTCCCCCGCTTGCCGGCGCCTACCGCGACCTCCGTCCCACCATCGCGCTCCCCGAGGCAGACGTCGTGATGAACGAGCACCAGGGTGCACACGGACTTCACCCGTCACTCGCGCCGCTGATCGATCTTGCCAAAGCCGGGCGACTCGCCACACTCGCGGGCATCGGTTTCAACGACCCGGATCGCTCACACTTCGTGTCACTCGACCGTTGGGCCCGGGCTGACCGGATGGATGACGACATCGGCTGGCTGGGCCGATGGATCGACACGCTTCCTGACGATCTCCCCTCCCTCGGAGCGACCGCACTGGGCGGAACGGGCGACATCCTGCTCGGGGCAAAGGGTCCCGGCACGGTGATCGACGGCGTCGATGCGTTCGCCTTCCCGACGCTGCTCAGCAACGGATCGATCCGATCGTTGGGCGACGTTGCAGACGACAGTCCCGACGACCCGATGCTCGCAGCAGCGCAGCGTGCGTTCGTCGACTCCGTCGGCGCCACCGAAGAGTTCGACGCCATCGCCGACGCAGTCCGTGCGCGGGTACCCGAACGAGAGCCCGGAGATCTGGGTCCGGCGTCGGGGGCCTTCACCACCGGCTTGGCCGTGGCCGCCGAGATGATCCTGGGCGACACCGGCACTCGCGTCGTCTCGATCTCGGTGAACGGGTTCGACACGCACAGTGATCAGCTGGCCCAACACGCGGATCTCCTCGCCGACCTGGCTCAGGGACTCACACAATTCTGGGCAACGCTCGATGACGCTGACGCTGCGGACCGCGTGCTCGTCGCGACGACCAGCGAGTTCGGACGCCGCGTCGCCGAGAACGCGAGCAACGGTTGCGACCATGGTGCGGCCGGCGTGTCGTTCGTGATGGGGAACTCGATCGTGCCCGGCCTGTCCGGCGCCCTCGACACTGCCGACCTCCTTGAGGGTGATCTCCGCCCGCAGATAGACCCAAGGGTGCTGATGACCGCGTGCCTCGACTGGCTCGGCGCCGACGTCGAACGCATCATTGGC
>CAXMZV010000228.1:0-6705 GCA_964199985.1 Candidatus Ilumatobacter isfjordensis
GACGGCATCTCGTTATTCGTCGAAGAGTGTTGGCGCCACGGGGTCGGTGCCGAACATTTCCAGTTGTTCCCACGTGACGGCGACGTCGCTGACGACACACCACCGCAACCGGCCTTGGGACCCCCGGGCGTCGGATTTCGACGACTTCGGCGCGCAGCGACCGAGCGGACCCGTCTGGATCACGGAGCAAGATGCTGCCGTCGGGTTCGATCCCAACGACCTTGCCAACAGCCCATCGGCCGTTGTTGTTGCGCCGGAAACGGATCGGCTCGTCGAGGCGCAGCCCGAGGCGGGCGAGAGCGGCAGGCGAGCGTTGCATGGTTCGGATGAGGTGAGGGTTCAGCCGCCCATGACTGAGCGTTGCAATTTGCGCATGCCACCCAACCAGCGTTCGGGATTGTTCGCCTTCAACTTCATGTAGTCGGCAACCTCTGGGTGCGGAAGAACGAAGAACCCCTCGCGCTCGATGGTGTCGGCCACTTCGATCGCCACGTCAGCTGGCTCGAGAACGTCGCCCGCCGCCTTCACCACATTGCCGCCCGGCAGGGAGTCATCGCCAGCATGCAGCATGGCGGTGTTCACCCCCTGCGGGCAGAGACACGTGACCTTGACGCCACGGTCGCCATAGGTGATCGCCATGTACTCGGCGAACGCGACGGCGGCACGCTTGGTGACGGTGTATGGCCCCGACCCGATCTGTGCGAGCAGCCCGGCTGCTGATGCCGTGGAGCAGAAGTATCCGTCGCCACGTTCGAGCCAGTCCGGAAGGAGGTACTTGGCGGCCCAGCGGTGGGCGTGCACGTTCACATTCATCGCCAGTTCCCAATCGTCCTCCGGCGTTTCGATCACACCTGCTCCCGTGCCGACCCCGGCATTGGCGAAGAACAGATCGACCTGCCCGAGTACCTCGATCGACTGCTCGACGAGCGCTTGGTTGCCGGCCTCGGTGCTCACGTCGGCATCGAGTCCCACGGCGCCATCGAGGGTCGCGGCGACGTCCCCAGCGCCTCGGAGGTCAGCCAGCACGAGATTCGCTCCACGCCGGTGGAACTCGCGGGCCAGTGCTTCACCGATGCCTCGTCCTGCACCGGTGACGACGACGTTCTTTCCCCTGAGTTCCATGGCGATGCATCGTAGGCGGATGACTTCGGACGGCCTTGTTTTGCGGTGGAGTCTGCGACGAGTTCGGGCCTGCTGGGCTGTCGACGATGTGCTTCGGACGGCGGGTCGACGTTGCGTGACCGTCATCCACGCAGCGTCGCGGAATCGAGACGATCGTGTGACAGCTTTCTGAACTCGGGGTAGGTGCACGCACCCGCGCTGATCGGCGGGTACCGTGTTGTTTAATGACTGATCAACGCACCGCCAACGAAGCAGTGATCAACGAAGCACTCAACGTCATCGATGGCGCACTCGCCAAGATGATGTCGCGTGAGCTCGTCTCCACCGGCGAAGTCGCCGACCTCTTGCTCGACGTACGGAGCCTCCTCACCACCGAGGCTGACGCGCCGATCGAAGTCGCCGCAATGCCGGTGATCGAGACCATCGAACCGATCGCCACCGAAACCGTCTGACCCGAACGGGTCCACCTCGCCGGTTCAGCCGGCGAGGGCGGTGAACGCCGCAATCGAGTCGGTCAAACACACACGCAACAGTTCTGGTTCGGTCACCGCTGCAGCGTCGGTGTTGAGACCCATGTCGAGGTGGCCGTCGTAGCTGAGCAGCGTGAGATTGAACGCGACGCCGCTGAGCGGGCCGATCGGGATGTTGTGCAAGAGGCGTGCACCGGCAACGAACAACGGCATCGGTGCTCCACGGACGTTTGACGTTGCGAAGTCGACGGTCTGGGACTGCTGCCGCGCCAGCCGAGTGATGAGCGAGGTCGGGAGCGCCGACGCCAGTGCGGCCAGTGCGTCGAGCGAGGCGTTCGAGCTGCCATCCATCGCGTCAGCGGTGGCCTCGTGGATTGCTCTGAATCGTTCGTCGATGGGCATCTCGCCGGTTGGGACGAGCAAGCGGACGAGTGAGAACGCATTGGCACCCGACTCTTCGGTGCGCGTGCTGATCGCCATCGACGATCGAAGAGACTCAACCGGAGCATCGAGCGCCACGTGGTATCGGCTGGCCGCCTCAGTTGCGATGGTCATGAACGCAGTGTTGAGCGTGCCGCCCAGGGCCTTGGATGCGGCCTTCGTGTCATCGAACGGTGCGGTGGCGTGCTCGATTCGGCGTCGGGCGGATCGATTGGTCCACAGTGGAGAGTGCGCAGCTTCAGTGTCGCTCAGTTGCGAGAGGATGCCGCGGAGCGTGTCGGCCGCGGCGTTGCTTGCGTCAGGGAGTTGTCCCGGGTCGGCGAGCAGTTCCTTGACCTGCTTCGCAACTCCGAGCGGGAAGCGCAGGCTGCCAGCGAGCACATCGCGTACGGCATCAGCGGCCTTCGTGTCGGCATCTCGGAGGTCTTCGTACGCGCCATCGACCTCATCGGGACTGGGTGGCGGCGGTTGGACCGCGTCACGCTCGAAGTCGAGATATTCGAGTGAGAGCTTCACGCCGCTCTCGCCGTCGGCGATCGTGTGGTGGAGTTTCTGCACGATGGCGGCTCGGTTGCCCTTGAGACCCTCGACGACGGTGAACTGCCACAGCGGTCGTGAACGATCGAATGGGTCAGCGCACATCAGGCTGGCGATGTCGAACAACTGTCGTTCGGTGCCCGGCTTCGGCAGCGCGATGCGACGGACGTGCACGTCGATGTCGAAGTCCGAGTCGTTGATCCAGGTCGGTGCACTCACGTTGCCCGGAGCGGTCTGGACGCATTGTCGCAGTCGGGGCATCGTCAGTGTTGCCCGCAGCAGTCGCGCCTTGAACAGTTCGAAGTCCGGCGCTCGGTCGAGCAGGGTGACCGTGCCGAACGTGGAGGACAGTTGCGGGTCCTTCTCGAGACGCCACATCAACCCCTCGGCGTCGCTCATCTTGGAGTCGTAGACGATGTCGCTCATCGGTGCTCAGGGTAGAGGCCTGCGGCGTCCTGTGGCGTGGGATCTCAGAACGTGTCGGGTGTCAGGCCGGCAGGAGCTGGCGGGCGATGCGGCGTCCGAGGACGCCGAGCAGCGTGCCGACGGCGAACCCGCCGACGACGTCGGAACCGTGGTGGATGCGGACGTAGGCGCGGCTGACGCCGACGATGCTGGCGACGGTGTACCAGATGCTGCCGAGCCGCTTGCCGTCCCACGTTGTGAGCATTGTGGCAGCGAACGCGGCTGCACTGGAGTGGCCGCTGGGGAACGACGATGTCATCGGCCGACGCACCTTGAGACCGTCTTCGCCGTCGGTGGTCGGTCGAGTGCGCTTGAATAGTCGCTTGACGCCCTGGTTGACGATCAGACTCTCGGCACCGATCAACACTGCCAAGAGCAGCACCTGGTCACGCCGGCCTTTGGCGAGACCCCGACCCAAGCTGATTGCATGCCAGACCATGCTGAACTCGCCGACGTGGCTGGCGGTGGTGAAGAGCTTGTCGGCGACCGGATTACCGCGGAGATGTTCGAGCAGCTCGTCGACTCGACGGTCGAAGGCATCGACGGCGGGCCCGAAAGCGCCCTGACCGGGAACCTCGGTGTCGTCGCTGATCTGGTGAGGAGCGTCGGTCATGGTGTTGCGAGGCTGACCGGCTGCGGTTCGAGGAGCGCGTCGTATGCGGCACGCGCCTCGGTCTCGGCCAGGTCGGGGTTGCCATCGAACGCTGGGCACCACTGCTGGAAGGAGCACCAGTTGCACAGATTGCTCTGGTTTGGCCGGAAGTCGCCGGTGGTGCACGCCCGCTCGACCGCCGACCACACGGCCTTGGTGCGCGTGGTGATGAACTTCACCGACTGCGGCGATGGCACGGTCTCGATCGTTTCGCCCGACTTCAGGTACATCAGGCGAATCTTCGACGGGATGACGCCGAAGACCTGCTCGCAGAGAAACGCGTAGAAGTGCACGCCGGCCAGGCTCTTCTGTTCGAAGCGGCCCGAGGGTGCGCGGCCGGTCTTGTAGTCGGTGACGACCAGGCCGCCCTGCTCGTCGAGTTCGAGCCTGTCGATGATGCCGCGCAACTGCAGGCTGCCGACATCGGCGGTCATCCAGAGCTCGAGTCCGATCTCGCGCACGGTGGTGGGGTCTTCCATCGCGAAGTACTTCTCGATGAGTGTCTCGCACTCGCCGCGGAACGATGCGGCGGCTGCGGCATCGAGTTGGAGGCCGACGTAGTCGGGGTGCGTCGAGTACTCGTCGAGCGCCGCGGCGAGATCGACGGCGAGCGACTCAGGGGTGCGATCGGCAGTGGGGCGGACGAAGAGCAGTTCGAGCGCACGATGCACGATGGTGCCTTTGGTGGTCGCGACGCCGGGTGGCTCGGGCAGCTTCTGAATCGACGAGAAACGAAACTGCATCGGGCACGAGGTGAATGAGCCCACGCGCGACGGCGACAACGACATTGGCACGGTGTAGGCCGGTGCGGCGGAGGCGTCGACGGCAGTCTCGGTCATGTTGGCAACCATACCGACGAGCACTCACAGAGTTGAGATGCCGTGTCGATCCTCCTGGGCCTCCAACGCGGACAGAATCTCTGCCCGCTACGCACAGGAATCCTGCACTTCGGAGGCAGAGATTCAGCGGTGCGGTGTCAGACGGCGTCGCGGATCAGCTGCGCCGTTTCGCTCGGGTCAATGAACGGGCTGAGGTGATTTCCAGCCGGGAGCTCGATGTACGTGCCGTTGGGCAGGCGCTCGGCCACTCGCTCGGCGATGCCGGCCGGGCTGCGTTCGATCTCGACCTTGCCGGAAACGACCACGACGCGCGTCTCGATCTCGGGCAGGCGGTCGAACAGGTCGTGCGTGGCACCCATCTCGAAGGTGCGGGCTTCGTGTTCCGGAGCGCATCGCAGGGTGACGCCTGAGTCTGTCGGCTCGAATCCGTGCTCGACGTAGGCACGCAGGATCTCCGGATCGAAGAACTGCATCGGTGGCTTCGATGCGTAGTTGTTGATTGCGGCCTCGAATGAGTCGAACGTGTCGCGCCGGTTCCGTGCCGCTGTAACCATTGGCGACGGGTCGTCGCCGGGTCGGCCCATCATCTGCGGAAAGATGATCGGCTCGAAGGCCACGATGACGTCGAACAGCCCTGGGTTGCGCAGCGCTGCCATCACGAGGCTGGCGCCACCCATCGAGTGGCCGAATCCCACGAGGCCGCCGTCGGGTGCAATTGCCTCAGCAGCGACGGTTGCGTCGTCGCCGTAGCAATCCCAGTCGACCTTCCAGTCGGCCGGACGCGGTGTCTCGCCGTGCCCGCGATGGTCGAGCCCGAACGAGGCGAACTCGTTGCTCAGCCGCTCAGCGATGGGTTGGTAGCAGTGAGCGTGGAATCCCGTCGCATGACTGAGCAACAACCGGCGACCACTGCCCCCGAAGTCGTGGATTGCAACGTTGACACCATCAGAGGATTCGATCCGCACGGCGACATCATCGCTGGACGATCACATCCCACGCCAATCCAGCCCCATTCACCCTGCTTCAGACTGGGGGATGAAATCGAATTGCAGAGCGGGACAGATCAGACGTCGTTCTTGCGTTTACGGGCGCGGCGCCACCAGGCGAGGATCAGGCGGTCGAGCAAGATGCCGAGGCCGATGGCGATGGCGATCGCCGTCCAGATGCGGCTGCTGAAGTCGAAGAAGAGGAACTCGACCTGTGTGCGCTCCCGGTTCTGTGTGATGAAGACGGCGGTGATGATGGCCACGAGAATCGTCAGGATCAGGAACAGTCCCGGCCCGTTGCGACCCTCGCCGGATGGTTGCTCGTCGTATTCGAGGTCGCTCACGGCACCAGCATGACAGACACGGTCGCGCAGACAGGCGAAGGCGTGTGGAAGTTGCGCACATACTGCGCAACAACCACATGCCTTCTACGAGTCAGCGTTGGTGCGTTCAGTCCTTGAGAGCTTTGAGGAACATCGCGGTCTCCTCGGCGATGGCCGTGGGGACTTCGTAACCGGTCTGATCGGTGACCGTGTCCCAGTTGTCGCGCAGGCTCTCCGGGGTGAGCTCGTTGCTCGTGTAGCCCTGGCACTCGGCGATGAACACTTCAGCGACACGTCCGCCACCGACGGAGTAGGTGCGGCCGGTCGATTCGCACGACTCGTGGCTGAGGTACGTGACCAGCGGCGAGACCAGTTCGGGCTGCAGCTTCTCGCCGAGCGGGCCGAGCAGATCCTCGGTCATGCGAGTGTATGCGAGCGGCGCAATGGCGTTGGCCTTGACGTTGTACTTGGCGCCTTCGACCGCGAGCACGTTGGTGAAGCCGACGAGGCCCATCTTGGCGGCGCCGTAGTTGGCCTGGCCGAAGTTTCCGAAGATTCCGGCGGCCGACGAGGTCGACACGATGCGGCCGTAGCCCTGCTCGCGCATGAGCTTCCAGGCGGGGCCGGTGACGTTGAACGCGCCGCGCAGGTGGACGTCGAGGACCGGGTCGACGAGGTCGGGGCCCATGTTGTGGAATGACTTGTCGCGCAAGATGCCAGCGTTGTTGATGACGATGTCGACCTTGCCGTATGCACCGACAGCGGTCTTGACGATGCTCTCGCCACCCTCAACTTCTTGTCCAAGGTCACTGAAAAGGCAGTGGCCTCTCAAATCAAAACCCATATCCGGCAGTTTGACCTTGACAACCG
>CAXMZV010000229.1:0-6702 GCA_964199985.1 Candidatus Ilumatobacter isfjordensis
CCCGGGCCGCCGGCGAGGCGATCCTCGATGCTGTGGGGCTCACCGAGTCCGACCGACTCAAGCCGAAGGTCCTGTCGAGTCAGATCATCCGCCGCATCGACGACCACCATGCCCAGCTCATCAACCGGATGCGTCACGGGCAGATGATCGTGCCCGGACAGACGCTGTACGTCCTCGAGTGTGAACCGGCTGCGTACGCCGCGCTCGCCGCGAACGAGGCCGAGAAGGCCGCCAACATCAATGTGCTCGAGGTGCGCGCCGCCGGGGCGATGGGCCGGGTCTATCTCGGTGGCGAGGAACAGGACATCGATGTCGGCTGGCGGGCCGCGGTGGCGGCGCTCGAAGCACTGGACGGCCGCGAGTGATGCAACATCGCGTCGCAATTGATCGCAATCAAACAACAGAAGATGAAGGGAGCCAGTGATGGCTGATGCACTTGGCATGATCGAATGCAGGAGTTTCGCAGCGATGGTCGAGGCCGCCGATGCGATGGTGAAGGCGGCCAAGGTCGACTTGGTCGCGTACCAATCAACCGGCGGCGGTTACGTCACTGCCGTGGTCCGGGGTGACGTCGCCGCTGTGAAGGCCGCTGTCGACTCTGGCGTCCGTGGGGCTGAAAAGGTTGGCGAGGTCATCTCGAGTCACGTCATCGCCCGCCCGCACACCAACATCGACCTCGTGCTTCCCCTCGGTCGTGCCGACGAGGCTGCTGCCGAGTCGAGCTGAACTCGTGCGTGCCACAAGGGGTCGCACAGAACCGGGGGAGGTGAGACACCCATGCTGCTCGGCCTCGTGACCGGCACCGTTGTCGCCAGTCAGAAAGAACCGCTCATGGAAGGCCTCACGATGCTCATCGTGCGCCAGCTCGGTGTCGACAACACCGAGACAGGCGCATACGTCGTCGCCGTCGACTCTGTCGGTGCCGGAGTGGGCGAAGTCGTGATGTACGCATCAGGGAGCTCGGCTCGACAGACCGCGGTGACGCAGAACCGCCCATGCGATGCCGTGATCATGGCCATCGTCGACACCTGGGAGATCGACGGCGAAACGGTCTATTCGAAGTGAGTGGGCCGTGCTGAACGACGACGAGATCCAGTCGATCATCGCTCGCGTTCGAGGTCGGGTCGCTGCTGCCCAGGGTGCGGGCAGCGAGGGCAAGGCGCTGCGAGCAGCCGACGATCTCGGCGCGGCCGAAGCACACCTCGGTGCCCACCTCGGTGACGGCATCCATCCCTCCATTGACGCGGCGGTCGGAGCCGCCCGCCGAGCGTTCGACGCCTACCGCGAGCTGGGGCTCGAATCCCGCCGGGTGATCGTGGAGGCGATGCGGGCCGCCATGCTTCGAGAGGGAGAACGCCTGGCGTACATGGCCCACGCCGAGACGGGACTCGGCCGCGCCGAGGACAAGGTGCAGAAGAACCTGATGGTCACCACCAAGACCCCAGGGCCCGAGGATCTTGAGCCGCAGGTCGTCACCGGGGACGGCGGCATGATGGTCACCGAGTACGCGCCGTACGGCGTGATCGGGTCGATCACTCCGACGACGAACCCGACATCGACGATCATCAACAACAGCATTGCGATGATCGCGGCCGGAAATGCGGTCACGTTCAACGTGCACCCGGGCGCTCAACTCGTCTGGTCGAGAACATCAAGCTCCTCAATCGCGCCATCGTCGGCGCTGGGGGTCCACCCGACCTCATCACGGCAGTTCCCAACCCAACACTCGACTCGGCGCGGGCGCTGATGGCCCACCCTGATGTGCGGGTGTTGTTGGTCACTGGCGGGCCGGCCGTCGTCGGTGAAGCACTCCGCACGCCGAAGAAGGCCATCACCGCCGGCCCTGGCAACCCGCCCGCGGTGGTCGACCAGACGGCCGACATCGAGCAGGCCGCCCGTGACATCGTCCGCGGTGCGTCGTTCGACAACAACATCGTCTGCGTCGACGAAAAGACCACCATCGTGGTGGACACCGTCGCCGACGCGCTGGTGCGGGCCATGGTGGGTGCCGGGGCGTACCGACTGAAAGAGCATGAGCTCCGCCGCCTCGAGCGGGTGATCTTCAACGAGATGGGTGCGCCGAACAAACCAGGGGCGATCAACCCGGCATGGATCGGCAAGAACGCCACCGACCTCCTCGGCGAGATCGGAGTTGCTGTCGACGGCGACATCAAGCTCCTGCTCGCCGAGGTGTCGTCGGAACACAGCCTGGTCTGGACCGAGCAGATGATGCCGGTGATGCCGGTCGTCCGGGTCAAGGACGTCGACGCCGCCATCGACCTCGCGGTGCGCTCGGAGCATGGCTTCCGACACACCGCCTCGATCCACTCCACCAATGTGGACACGATCACCACCATGGCCCGCGCCATGAACTGCTCGATTCTGGTGGCGAACGGTCCGAATTACTCGGGCCTCGGCGAAGGCGGTGAAGGGTTCACGTCCTTCTCCATTGCGAGTCCCACGGGTGAAGGTCTCACCCGACCTCGGACGTTCTCGCGCATCCGGCGCGTGACTGTCGTGGGAGCGTTGCGCATTGTCTGACACCGCTGGTCACTTCGACCCCGCCATCGGCCTCCTCGAGTTCGACTCCATCGCCGCAGGCATCGTCGCGGGCGATGCGATGGCCAAGTCGTCACCGATTTCGTCGTTGTTCGCCGGGACCGTCCACCCCGGCCGCTACCTCGTGCTCGTGGGTGGTAGTACCGCGGCGGTGGAGATCGCACTCGAGAACGGGGGTGACGACACGGTCGTGGATTCGCTGTTCCTCGCCGATGTGCATCCGGCTGTCACCTCCGCAATCACCACGAGCGATGTTGGCGCCTTGCTCGACGACGATGCGCTCGGCATCGTCGAGACGTCGACCGCCGCCACCGCCGTCGTTGCCGCCGACGCCGGCGTGAAGACCGCCGACGTGTCGCTGATCGCTCTCCGGTTGTCCGACGAACTCGGCGGCAAGGCGTATTGCCTGTTCGCGGGGACGGTGGCCAACGTCGAGGCCGCCGTCGAGGGTGCGGTCCTTCGGACTGGACACCGCGAGCGGTTGGTCGGCACGAGGGTCATCGCCCAGCTGCACCACGAGATGCGCGCCAACCTGGCCGCCGAGTTGCGCTTCAATCACCGCCTGCGCCGGGACGACGGAGTCTCCTGATGCATCTCGGACGGGTCATGGGGACGGTCGTTGCGACGACGAGGGCAGTGGGCCTCGACGGCGTGAAGTTCCTCATCGTTCAGCCGCTCGACAAACACCAGCGCGACAACGGCACCCCGGTCGTTGCTGCCGATGCGGTTGCGATGGCCGGCCCAGGCGAACTCGTGTACTACGTCGCCTCGCGCGAAGCGGCCGAGGCGCTGGAGGAACGCTTCGTCCCGGTCGATCACGCGATCGTGGGGCTCGTCGACCAGGTGACTCTCGACGGGGACGACCAGTGAAGATCGCCAAGGTTGCCGGCACGGTTGTTTCGCCCGTCAGCCATCCCTTGTTCGAGGGTGAACGGCTGCTCTTGTGCGATCTCGTCGATCCAGAGGGGTCGGCGAACGGCTATCTGATTGCCGTGGACGTGGTGAACGCCGGCGTCGGCGAGCGTGTGCTCATCTGCGACGAGGGCACATCGGCCCGACAGATTCTCGGCATCACGACAGGTCCGGTCCGCTCGGTGATCGTCGGCATCATCGATCAGATCACCTGAGCACCGGCCTGATCCCACGACGGGTTCCGGAAGTTTGGGTCTGCCCAGAGTCGGTCGCTCCAACCCGGCGTACTACGCAACTACGTGGGAGAACGCCAGAAGGGCAACTCCGCTCCAACTTCCACCACGGCACACACCCCCTGTGGATGGTATGTCGAGTATCTCTCATTTGCCCTGGTCAGAGAACGCCGAGATAAACGCCAGCTCAAGACCGACGAAGCTGTCGCCTCCTGGCTGCTCTGGAAGGCGGACCTGCTGGGTCAGGACATGTTCCGGGTGGCAGAATCCGAGATCGCCCGGGATGGCGCGGTGGTTGGAGAACCACGGACGGTTCACGCCCCTCCCCGTCGTCGCCCCTGATGGGCCGGCGACCCGACTCCTCGAGCGATTGATGGACCCATGGGAGGACGACATCGACGTTCGCCGCCGTCATGTCGACCGACATGATCATCCCGCCCCGCACATCGTCCCCTTCACTGCCGACCGACCGCTACGGCAAGAGAGGTCTGGCGCTCGGAGAACGGATCTGTCGTCGTGTCGGCCCGAGCCGTTCACCATGAGCCGGTTGCACCGGCGGTCGCGTACCGCGTGGACACCCCGGACGGTGCGGTGGTCATTTCCGGTGACACGATCGTGTGTGACGAAGTCGCCGACCTTGCAGCAGGTGCCGACGTGCTGGTTCACGAGGCATGCCGCACCGAAGCGCTCCGGCCGTTGTTCGACTCCATCGAGCCCCTCCGCCACATCACGGAGTACCACGCCGACACGATCGAGCTTGGCGCCATGGCCGCACGAGTCGGCGTACTGACGCTCACCCTCACGCATCTCATTCCAGCGCCTGGGACCGGCCCGGTCACAGTGACCAGCTTCGAGGACGACGTTCGGCGTGGCGGCTACCAGGGCCAGGTGGTGGTCGCCGAAGACCTCCACACGACTCGACTCGGTGACGTCAACCTGCCTTCGGCGCATCCAGATGTCGAGCAGCGGCTGCCGTGAAGCTCAGTACGCAGCTCACCGCATCCCGTGAGCCCGCTGCCCTGGCCGCGCATGCCACCCAACTTGAGGCTGCCGGACTCGATCTCCTGTGGAGTCCGGAACTGTACGGCCACGATGCCGTGTCCACGCTCGGGTTCGTCGCTGGCCGAACTAGCCAAGTGCAGCTGATGACCGGCATCATCCCCCTGTACTCCCGCACGCCAGCGCTCATCGCACAGACGGCAGCGACGCTCGCAGCGCTGAGCGAGGACCGCTTCGTGCTGGGGCTTGGGTCCTCTGGTCCACAAGTCATCGAGGGCTGGCACGGCGTCGCGTTCGATCGACCGATCGCGCGGACGCGCGACACAATCGACATCTGTCGGAAGGTTTGGCGCGGCGAACGACTCGTCCATGATGGCGACACGATCTCGCTCCCATCCAACGGTGGGATGGGACTCGGCAAGGCGTTGCGATTCATGGGTCCAACTCCAACTCGGCGAGTCCCGATCGCCCTCGCCGCCCTGGGACCCAAGAACGTCGAGCTCGCAGCGGCCGAAGCCGAGATGTGGCAGACCGTCCACTTCGTGCCGGAGCTCGCCGACCAGGTCTGGGGTGGGTCCCTTGCGTCCGGGACTGCTCGGCGGGACACCAGCATGCCGCCGCTGCAGATCATGGCTGGCGGGATCGTCGCCATCGGGGACGGAGCACACATCAAGGCGGCGCGACGTGCGGCGCGGGTCCTCATCGGATACTCGGTGGGCGGCATGGGCGCACGGTCCAAGAACTTCTACAAAGACCTCCTTGCCCGGTACGGATGGGAGGACGAGGCCCAACAGATCCAAGACCTCTTCCTCGCCAAACGACACGAAGAGGCCTACGCCGCTGTGCCCGACGAGTACATCGAGCTCGCGAACCTCATCGGCGACGAAAGCACAGTCCGTCAGCGCATCCGCGCCCACGAAGCCGCTGGCGTGACCCACCTCGACCTCCAACTCCACGACCCGGATCCGGTGGCCGCGATCGAAAAGATCCGCGAGTGGACCCTGGGCGACCCGGCCGTCCCGCCGGTGCACTCGGCCATCGCTGTGGCTCCCAATCCGCGGGAGTAACGTCCGAGAAACGGCCACGGAGCTCCGCGGACGTCGGTGGACAGAAAATTGGAGCTGGGGAAATCCAATTTCTACCGCTCCCATGAGGTGCCCGCAGAATGGCACGGATGCGCTCGGCGAACCGCCCAAGAACGCGCGTCGGGTCGTCAGGCGTTGGATCAGCGTTGCATTTCGAACTCGATTGTGTCTTGATCGGACTGTGGGGACCCGACCAGCGAACCCGATGCCAGCCGACGTCGAGCAGCTCTTGACCGGCCACGGTCTGATGGATGACTACAACGAGCGCCCTCGCTACCAGCGCAACGACTACCTCGGCTGGATTGGCCGTGCGAAACAGCCAGCAACACGGCAGAAGCGCATTGAACAGATGTGCGACGAGCTTCGGGCCGGTGGGGTCTACATGAACATGCAGCACGCCCCTTCCAGAAGGGTCTGAGCGGTCGATCAATCGGTGCCCCGTCCGCGAACGGTGCTTCTGATCGGTGACCACGCGCCTCGCTCCCCACCCATAATCGCGGGTCAGAACACTCGGGTCAGCGCAACAGAACCGGCTCAGAGGGTCGCCGTCGGACTGCTCGCGCACGAGCTTGTCGATGTATCAGAGATGTATCAATCCGGGGAGCACTGGGCTGTGTCGGCCTGTCCGGCCAGTGTCGGTTCGTCCGGACATCACCCCAGCTAAAGCACTATAAATCGACACAAACCGGCTCGGTGAACTCGCCCGTTGCGGGCGGAAGTCGGCTTGGATGGAGCCGCGCTCGGTGCCGCTGGTGCCAGCCTGGTGCCCAACGATTGTTCAAGTCGAGACCGATCCGTGCCGATGAGTCCTAAGCGACTTCGGAATGACGGTTCCGGAGACGGCCTACCGGTCGGGCACCCGGGCACAAAGCAGAGCCAGATGACTCGAGAACCGAATTCCATCCGATTTTCGA
>CAXMZV010000230.1:0-6697 GCA_964199985.1 Candidatus Ilumatobacter isfjordensis
TGCGTGGGTAGATCACGCCGCCGTACATGTTCTGCGAGCCGGGGAACGGTCCGCGTTCGAGCAGGATGACCGAATGGCCGGCTCGTGCGAGCACCGTGGCAGCCGTGGCGCCAGCTGGGCCGGCACCGACCACAACGACGTCGACGTCGAACTCGGTCATGCAGGGGTCTCCGCCGTGTTTGTGGTGACAGGCTTGGCGATGACTGCGTTGGTTCGCTCGGCGAGGAGACGGGTCAGGGCTTCGAGCGTTGCATTCGCGTCGCTCACGATGGCGAGGTCACTCATTTGCATCATCGGACAGTGTGGGTCGGTGTTGACGCTGATGATGTGGTCGGGGTTGCCGAGCCCGGCGGTGTGTTGAACCGCACCGCTGACCCCGAACGACAGGTACAACGCCGGATCGACCACGACGCCGGTGGTGCCGATCTGTTTGTCGTGATGCACCCATGATCGATCGGTAATGACCCGAGTGGCCCCCATGGTTGCGTCGATGTCCACAGCGAACCCCGCGAGCTGCGCGAACCGCTCCTCGCTGTCGAGGCCAGCACCGCCACCGACGATGCGGTGCGCCTCGGACAGGTCCATCGTGCGGACGTCAGGAGGCAAGACCTCCACGACCGTCGCGTCCTGGTCGGATGCTGCCTCAGGATCAACACGCACGCGCCGGACATCGGGCTCGCCGTCGAACGACGCAGCCCCGCGGATGCCTGGCTGGAGCGTGGCAACGAAGGCGCCGATGGGCCGGAGTTCGTGGAGTTCGCGGCCGCCGGAGCGAGCGACGGACACAGAGTCACGAGCGACTGCGGTGGCGCCGGCGTAGAGCGGTCGGCCGAGTCGAAGTGCGAGTGCTGGTGCGAGGTCGCGGCCGTCGGGGCAGTGGGGGAGGACGACCTGGGCGACCGAGCCGGGCAGAACGAGATCGTCGGCCGAGACGATGAGAGCTGCAAGGCGGTGCGCCCAGCGCGCGATCTCGACGTCGCCCAGTTCGACGAGCGTGACGGTGCGAGCTCGATCGGTCAGGTCGATTTCGTCGACGCCGGAGCCGACGAGGATCACGTTGCCATCACATTCCGCGATGGCGTCGTCGGTGCCAGCAGGCAGAACGCTCTCTCGAACCGGCACCACTGCGATCATCGATGGTCAGCGTACGGTGCCGCACGTCGTCGCTGGTAACCGTCTGCCGACGGCAATTCCGACAGCGGCGCGGACACTCGTTGTTTTCAGCTGAGCATCGAGGGTTCGAGCTCGTGGACCCGCTTCGCCGTGGCGACGAGCAGCTTGCGAGTGATACCGGGGTTGTCGTCGAGCAGTTGCTCGAACTCTCGACGGTTGAGTACTTCCACCGTCATGGCGGTTTCTGCGAGAACCGTGGCGGTTCGTGCCCGGTTGGCGAGCAGCGCGACCTCGCCCAGCACGGCGCCCTTGCCGACCGACGCAATCAGTTTGCCGTCGCGCCACACCGAGGCGGTGCCTTCGACGACGATGAAGGCCTCACGTCCAGCGGTGCCTTCCTTGATGACTTCTTTGCCGGCCTTGACGTCGACCGGCGTCATCAATCGATCGATCGACTTCAGATCCTTCTTCGAGAGCCCGGCGAAGAGTTCGATTGAGGCGAGGGCAGCAGTGGTTGTGTTCGTCGTCATGTCCCCAGTGTGCACCATGGGGACGCGTCGCCTGGCACGCTGGGTTTCAGACGGCAGCGGTCTTGCGGCGCTCGCGTACCCAGCGGACCACTTCGATGATGGCAGTGATCGACAACGCTGTGCCGAAGGCAAGAATGAACGCCAGCGTGTGGTTGTCTTCGAACTGTTTGCCGAAGACGAAGCCGAGGATTGCTGCGTAGGACGCCCAAATGATGACCGCAATGGCGATCCAGAACATGAACCATCGGCGTGGTTGCTGCGTGACACCTGATGACACGGTCAGCAGCGTGCGACCGCCGGGGATGAAGCGAGCGGTAATCAGCAGAGGTCCGCCACGTTTGCGGATCTGGCGGCCTGCGCCGTCGAGTCGCGCGCGTCGCTCGGGCTTTTTGTCCGCCCAGCGGTAGACCAGACCCTTGAAGTTGTCGCCGATCGCGTAGGCGAGGTTGTCACCAATGAACGCTCCGGAAGCGCCGGCGAGAATCACGAGTAACAGGCTCTGGTCGCCGGCTCCAGCGGCGACGCCACCGACGATCACTGTGGTCTCACCAGGAACGATCGGAAGGATCGAGTCGAGCAGTGCGACTGCAAAGATGATCAACAGGAACCACCAGTTGCCGGAGAAGTCCTTGAGCTGATCGGTGAAATCGGTGATGACGTTCGCCAGCATGTGCGACCGAACGTTAGCGGTCAGTCCTGACGACGAGAGTCGTCAGCTGGTGAACCACACGGTGGAGTTTGCGGGAATGACGCCGGGTGTGTGCATCTCGCCGGGCTCGCTGGAGAACACCGGTCGTGCAATCGAGAGTTCGGGGTGTTCGAGGTCGACTGCCACGGGTTGCATCGTTGCGTTGACGACGACGACGAGGTCGCCTCGGCGAACGCCGACGAGTTCGCCGCAGAGGTCGAGGACCTCGGCGCGGAGCGGCTGGTCAATGGCGAACTTCACTCGAGCGTCCGAAGCCATGCGATACAACTCGAGCATCGACGCTTCGTCGTCCTCTGCCGTTGTCAGCGCGTAGGCGTCCCAACCGTCGGGCTGTGGCAGCCACGGTTCACCGACCGAGCCGTCAGCGGCAGGCTTCGAGAACCCGAATGACGTCGACGCATCGGTGTTCCACGGCAGCGGGATGCGGCATCCGTCGCGACCGATCTCGGCGCCGTCGGTGAGGTGGAAGATCGGGTCCTGGCGGCGGTCGGCAGGAATGTCGAGTACCTCGGGCAGGCCGAATTCCTCGCCTTGGTACAAGTAGAGACTGCCGGGCAACGCAAAGATCAGCGCAGTCATCGCACGCGAGCGACGGGCGCCGAGTTCGAGGTCGATCGTTGCGCCCGACAACGCCAGATTGTTGTTTGTCCACGACTCGGGCAGGTGGGCATCGGCCTTGCCCAGCCGAGTGACGATGCGTTGGATGTCATGGTTGTTCAGGGTCCAGGCGGGAGCGACGCCGGTGCTGTCGAGAATCTCGAACGGGTCCCGCAAGGCGAGCTCGATCGAACCCTTCTCCCAGGGTGACAGCATCAAGTCGAACGAGAACAGTTGGTGGAACTGGTCGGGTTGCGTGAACTCCTTGATCAATTCGGGACGGCGGACGGCATAGGCCTCGGCCACCATCACGAGGTCGCGTCCGGGATGGCGATGCTCGTAACTCTCGAGCGTCGCCCGGAATTCGCGCCACACGTCGTGGCCCTCTGGCCGGAACACGGTGTACGGGTTGACCCAGGTGATGTCGAGCACGCCCACGTCGTCGCCGACCGGTGGCTGATCGGGCAGGTTCGGGTGCTTGCCGGTCGGTGCGACGGCATCGACGCGGAAGCCGGCGACGCCGCGGTCGAACCAGAACTCGAAGATGTCGACGAAGTGCTGTTTGACGTCGGGGTGTGTGTGGTCGAAGTCAGGCTGGTGCGGTGTGAAGGTGCCGAGATACCACTGACCGTCATCGTCGAGGTCGTTGACGCGAGTCCAGGCTGATCCGCCGAACGCGGCGCGCCAGTTGTTCGGTGGTTCGTTGCCATCGCTTGAGCCGTCGCGGAAATAGAAACGGGCGCGTTCGGCGCTGCCGGGGGCGGCCGACAGCGCTGCCTGAAACCACTCGTGTTCGTTGCTGCAGTGGCTCGGCACCAGGTCCATCAGGATCTTGATGTTGTGCTGCTCCGCGTCGGCCAGCAGTGCGTCGAAGTCGGCCAAGGTGCCGTATTCGTCGTGGATGCCGAAGTAGTCCGCGACGTCGTAGCCGTGATCACGTTGCGGGCTCGGATAACACGGGTTGAGCCAGATGGCGTCGATGCCGAGCGAGGCCAGGTGGTCGAGGCGCGATCGGATGCCTTCGATGTCGCCGACACCGTCGCCCGTCGAGTCCGCGAACGATCGGACATAGACCTGGTAGATCAGCGCGTCCTGCCACCAATAGCGCTCCAGGGATGTGGTTTCAGCCATACAACACATCAATGTAAGCGTCTTCAGTGCGTTTGAGCGCGTTTGAGAAAGGGTGCTCGGCCAGCTGTTTCGCGCTGGGTGTGTCGCTCGGTGAGGGCGCCCTGCTCAGGAGATTGTGACGCGGTGCCGCTGGCGCTCGTCGGTGGCCGATGCGGCCAGCACGATGTCGTACTCGCCTGGCTCGAACCGCCAGTCGTCGGCAGCGGGGTCCCACCGTCGGAATGCCGTCGGATCGAGTTCGAGCACCGCGTCGACGGTCGTCCCCGGCTCAACGGTCAGCTTGTCCCAGACCTTCAACTCCAGACGGGGTCGCGTGTACCCCGGAGCGATCGCCTCGATGTAGCACTGGACAACGACGGTCGCCTCCCGGCCACCTGAGCATGTGATCGGCACGGTGACGGTGACACTCCGGTCGTCGGTGTCGAGGACGGCGTCGCCCCAGGTGGCGTCGCCGTAACTCAGGCCGTGGCCGAACGGGAACCGGACTGGTGTGTCGGTGGCGTCGTAGTGGCGGTAGCCGATGAACAGACCTTCCGCGTAGCGCTGGGTGGCGTTTCCTTCGCCGTCGTGATCGGGCCGATGGTGGAGATAGGCGGGGTGGTCGGCGAGGCGGATCGGCACCGTGATCGGCAGCCGGCCGCCCGGATCGGCGTCGCCAAGGAGAATGTCAGTCAGCGCTTCGGCTTGCTCCTGGCCGGCAAAAAACGGCGTCAGAACGGCTGGCGCCGATCCTGGGTCGGTCGGGTCCGCCCAGTCCATCGTGACGGGTGAACCAGCGTTCAGGATCACCACGGTGCGAGGGTTCGCAGCCACGACTCGGCGCACCAGTTCGTCCTGTAGGCCCGGGAGATCCATCGTGGTCCGGTCGAATCCTTCGGTTTCCCACTCGTCGTTGGTCCCGACCATGACGACTGCGGCGTCGGCGGCCGCTGCGGCGGCGACAGCGCGGTCCATCAGGTCGGCAGGCTCGGGCGAGCGGATGCCGACGCGCAGGGCCGCGAACCCGTTCAGCTCCGAGGTTGCCCACCGCACGTCGAGCTCGACGGGTGTGCCAGCGGTGCACTCCAACGTGGCGGTGGCTTCGATGCTGCCGTAGCCAAAGAACTCCTCGCTGCGCGGCAATTCCATCCGTGGGTCCTCGACGAGGGTGGCGCCGTTGGTGGACAGCGTGAACGGTCCGGTCGACACGACGCCCACGGTGTGGGGGCCATCGCTGTCGGGGATGAACGAGCCACTGATCCTTGTCGAAAAGCCGCGCGGGTCGACACCGTCGGGCGTCGATCCGAAGAAGCGGATCATCGATGTCGGTGTGGGCTGCACGACGACGGTGTCGCCGCTCCAATCGCGCCCGTTGACGTATTCGATACGCAGACCCGGCTCGCCGTCGGGCTGGCGCAGCTGACTCTTGAGCACGACGGGGGTCAGCCGATCGATGCGGACACCCGGTTCGAAGGTGACCGAGGCGCCGGTTGCCGAATCCGGTCCGACGCGGTCGGTGAGTGCGTCGAGCAATGTGCGGTGGCCGAGTGGAACGAGGCTCGCGGAGCCGCCGCCCATCGAGCGATCGATGGTTGCGTTGGGGCCGAGCACGGCAACGCTCGTCAGGCTCGACGCGTCGAGTGGCAGGACGGGTGCACTTGCGAGTGCGGCGACCGGATTGTTGCGGAGCAGCACCGTGCCGGCCGTCGCAGCGCGGCGGGTGAGGGCGCGTTCGGCTGGTTCGTCAACCGACTGCTCTTCGACGTCAGCGTCACGCTCATCGGCCTTCACGCGATTGGCGAGCACGAGGATGTCACGGACGAGCAGGTCGACTTGAGCCTCGGTGACGTCGTCGCGCTCAACTGCTTCTTCGAGCTTCTTGCCGTAAATCCGAACCGGGGCGGGCATCTCGATGTTGAGCCCGGCGTTCGCCGCTGACACGGCTTCGTGTACCCCGAACCAGTCGGAGACGACGAAGCCGTCGAAACCCCAGTCGGTGCGCAAGATGTCGGTCAGGAGGCCGCGGTGCTGTGCCGCGTGCTCGCCGTTCAGCTTGTTGTAGGCGCTCATGATGCCCCAGGCGCCGCCCTCTTTCACGGCCCATTCGAACGGGCGAAGGTACAACTCGCGCAGCGGACGGTCATCGATCTGGACGTCGACGCTCATTCGTTCGATCTCGGTGTCGTTGCACACGAAGTGCTTCACCGTGACGGCGACATCGTGGGACTGCACGCCCTGGACGTACGCCGCCGCCAGTGCCCCGGAGAGTTCCGGGTCTTCGCTATAGCACTCGAAGGTGCGGCCGCCCACTGGCGTGCGATGCAGATTGACGTTGGGGCCGAGGAGGACGTGGGCGCCCTTGCGGCGTGCTTCGGTGCCGAGGAGCGATCCGATTTCGCCGAGGAGTTCGACATCCCAGGAGGCGCCGAGCGTGATGCCGGCGGGGACGACGACACCCGGGGTGCCGTCGCCACCGTGACCTTCGCCGCGCACGCCGTTGGGGCCATCGCTCATCTTGATGGCGGGGATTCCTGCCTCAGGAAAGGCCACGGTCTTCCAGGTGGTCTTGCCGGCAACGATGCGGTACTTGTCGGTGAGGGAGAGTGCGGACAATGCCGCGTCGATGTCGATCACGGTC
>CAXMZV010000231.1:0-6697 GCA_964199985.1 Candidatus Ilumatobacter isfjordensis
GTGTCTGTCCTGACACGACGACGCTGCTGGCGCGCTTGGATGCGGTGGCGGTGGCGGTGATGACCGCCGTCAACTCGTCGTCCACCAACTCGGGGGCGGCCAGCACGAATCGGAACTGATCGCCGGTGGCGTGCTCCGTCACGGAGAAGCTCTGCCGGCTGTTGGCGAGGACGTCAACCGGCGATGTGGCGACGCCCTCATCGAGCAGCAGCTGGCCGATCCGGGCACCCGTCGGACCACCCAGCGGGAGCACGGCGATGGTTTCGGTGCCGAGGCGTGAGGCAACCCGCGCAACGTTCACACCGCCCCCGCCCGGCTGTTCGGTTGCTTGCTCACAACGCAGTTTGTGCGTCGGAGCAACGGTCTCGGTTACCGTTGAAAGGTCGAGCGCCGGGCTGAGGGTAACCGAGACGATCCGTTCGTTCATTCGCGTTCCCAGGCGTCGTGATCAGCGTGTCGAGGGCAGCCGAGTGACGTCATCACGACTCGACATCCGGATGGTTCGGGCGTCGGAGCAGCGCAGCGATCCCGTCTCGCAAGTGGGGAGCGTGAGCAGCAACGACGTGTGCGCCCGTCGCTGCAGCCGTCACGATTGCATCGTCGATGTGGTTGGGTCCGTCAAATCGGCTGGTGTCGACAACGAGGGTCTTGACTCGTCCCGCTGTCGCCGCTTCGAGTGTGTGCACCTCACCTTCGACGGCCCGATCGTCTTGGCCGAGTTCCTCAGCGAGCCAGGCAAGGTCGGCGTCGTTGTCGGCCTGTTGTGTTGCCTCGGCAGTGGCGATTGCTGCGGCGAGCAGTCGCAGGCCGGTGTCTGGTTCGTGGCGGCCGCCAGCTCGGACCGACTCGACCGACAGGTTGCCGCGTCCGGTGACGTGGGACCGAACGAGGTCGACGGCACGCTGGTCGCCGGTCAAGAGAGCATGAGATGCACGGCATTCGTGAGCGAGCGAGACGAGGACATCGGCAACCTCACGGGCGTTGCGGTTCCACACGAGCTCACTGTGACGCTGATTGCGTGCTTGGTCATGGCCGTCGCCCGCTGACTTGTGGATCCGTTCTTGGTCCCCGTCGACCAAGCCGTTCGTGTCGAGTTCGGCGTGGTCGATGACGAAGAGGTCTGCACCTGTGCGGTCGACGGCGGCGGCGACAACGCGAGGACGGCGGCCGACCTCGGCAAGCGCCGGGATGAGTGCCGGCCGACGCCCGACACGCATCAGCGAGTGGGTCACCGGGTTGGTCAGCCAGCAGTAGGCGGCGTCGGAGTCGTCTGCGGTGAGGAGCACGTCGTATCCGCACCGCGCGAGTTCAGCGACGGCACGATCGAGGTGGGCGAGGGCGGCCTCGGTCGCGCCGAGGTGGCCGAGGTCAGCACGAGTCGCGCTCCAACGCTTGGCCAGGTCGTCGCCCACACGCCCGGGAGTCGGCATCGGCATCACCGTGGTCACGTGCGGTCCGCTGCGTTGATAGCGCTGGAGCACAGCAGTGGTGTCAGTCAGCCTGACGAGCCCGTCGCGGTTCTCGATCTCGGGAGCGGCGTGTGCAGGTCGCCAGGGTTCGGTGCTGGTGGCCGGAGCGTGAGTTGTCATCCCTCCATCGTCTGGCTGCGGGGGCTCGGTGCCAAGGGCACTACGTCACGATTCCGTGATCCAGGCGAGACCTTTGAGACGCGATGACCTTCGGCCCTGTCCGGTGCCGCCCCCATTTGGAAACCTGCACATGAGGATCTGGTGTCTCGGCCGCGATTGGAGTGCGTGACCCGGCTTTCGGGAGTCGTCCCCCAACCGACCCATCGAGCGAGCCCGGTCGAGACGCCGCCTCACGAAGTGCCGTTTGCGCTGTCGAAAGAGGAGACGATGTGAGAGAACTTGAAACATCGGAGTGCTGGAGTCGACTTCGCACATCCGACGTTGGCCGTATTGCCGTCTACACAGAAGCCGATGGCGTCGACATCTTCCCCGTCAATCATGTGGTTGACGGGGGCACGATCGTGTTCCGTACGGCGGATGGAACCAAACTGGCGAGCATCGCCGACGGGTATGCGGCAGCGTTCGAAGTCGACGGCACTGACGACGACCATCACGCATGGAGCGTGGTGGTCAAGGGCGCTGCTCATGTCATCTCGCGTCACGAGGAATTGTTCGACATCTTCGACCTCGACGTCAGGCCATGGCACGACGGTGACAAGCCCTGCTTCGTCAGAATCAATCCCGTCTCGGTGACAGGCCGGCACTTCTCAGTGTCAGCGTCGCGCCTTCAGGATGAGGATCGTCTCGACGACGGCAACGCGTGATGCTGCGTCGTTTGATCGTCGGCGTCGATGGCACTGACGCTTCGGCGCGGGCACTGGACTGGGCTGCGTCGACCGTTGGCCCGGAGGGTGCCGTGCACTGTGTCGCAGCGGCATCTCCGATGATTGAGTTCGGTGTCGATGTGATCACCGGCGACCCCGTCGGATACCTCGCCTTTCTCGAACGACACCTCGCGGGTGACTGGACGCGACGCATTGTCGATCAGGTCGCGGAGTGCACGGTCGAACTGCGCGAGCAGCATGCCAGCCTGGCGCTGACCGAGGCAGCCGTCGACGTTGGCGCCGATGGCATCGTCATCGGATCGCACCATCATCGATCGTTGTCGGTTGGCGTCATCGGTCGCACGACTCGCGGGCTGTTGCGGCAACTTCCGACGGCGCTGATCGTCGTGCCGGACGGCGCCAACGAAGGGCTTGGGAACGACGAACCCATCGTGGTCGGCGTGGGCCATGGCGAGGCGACGGAGGCGGCGGTCTGGTGGGCGACGCAACTGGCAGATGATCGTGACCTGCCCGTCGGACTGGTTCGAATCACCGGCGACGCTCCCGTCTTCCAGGCGAATGGATTGCTCGACGTGCTGGGGTATTACCTCAGTCCAGCCGACCGGGCGGGGTGGACGACGCGTGACGTGGCGCGCTTCGCCGACGCAGCACAGGAGAACTCGGATCGAACCTTGTCAGTCCACGTCGACGTTCGCGCTGGGCTGCCTGCAGTGCAACTCGTCGAGGCAAGCCGGACGGCGGCGATGCTTGTTGTCGGGCAGCACTGGTCGGCGATCAGCCGTGGTCATCACGTGTCGCAACCATTGCGCTATCTGCTTGGCCACGCTGCCGGCGTCGTCGCCGTCGTGCCGGAAGCAGCGGTGCACGTGCCTTGACCCGTGTTGCTTGCGAGTCAGGCTCGTTCGAGGGCTGCGGCCGTTGCCGCGGCGAGTACATCCTTGGCCGACAGCCCCAATGCGTTGGCGGCTGCCGCAACGTCGTCCCACTCGACGCTGCGATTCACAGGCTGGCCATCGAGGAATGCGGTCTTGACCCCGATGGGTTCACCGCTGACGATCACATCGCGTTCTTCCCGAGGGAGGACGAACTTGCGGAGGCTCGTCTCGCGGACACCGATGGTCGACGTCTCCATGAAGATCACCCGTCGGACAGCATCAGCGTCGGCTTCGGAGCACATGGCGCTCAGGGTGAAGGCGGGTCGGCCCTTCTTCATGATGATGGGGGTGACCCACGCGTCGTGGGCGCCCGCATCGAGGAGTTGATCGATCACGCGAGGCCACACTCTGGGGTCGAGGTCATCAACATTGGCGTCATATTGCATCGCCGGCTCGACTGGGGTCTCCACGCCCGTGAGGGTACTCGGAGCGCATGACGCGCCCGAGAGCCAGATCGTGGTCGTTCGGCCCTTTCGGCTCCGAGGCGGGACCGGGATGATGGACTCATGCCTGCCCGCCAAGAGGACGCCCCGGAGGCGCGTCGCCCGCGGATCGTGATCGTCACTGCGTCGAAGCACGGGTCCACAATCGCAATCGGTGGCGCAATCGCCCAGGAGATGTCAGCCCACGGTGCGACGGCGATCGCGTGTGAACCGAGCGACGATGTCGAGTTGGACGGTGCCGACGGGGTGGTCATCGGCAGCGCCGTGTATCTGGGTCGCTGGATGCGACCAGCGCGGCGTTTCGTCAAACGGCATGTACCGGAGCTGGGGACCCGTCCCGTCTGGCTCTTTAGCTCGGGCCCCGTCGGTGACGAACCAGAGCCGGGGTTGGACCCGAGTGAACTGGAACGGCTCCTGGCGCGCACCGGAGCGATCGAACATCGCGAGTTCGGCGGTCGCCTCGACAGGGAATCGCTCGGACCGATCGAGACGCTCATCGCGACCGGCGCCGGAGCAACCGATGCCGACCACCGCGATTGGTTCGAGGTCCGCTCGTGGGCACAGAGCATTCTCCAGGACGTGACTGCGTCACTGCAGGACTCGGCCGTCGGACCGAAGGATCAACCGCAGAGCCATTGAAGGAAGGAACACATCAATGCATCCATCGATGATCGAAATGAACGCCATGGTCGAGGCCGCGGTGCGTGCACCGTCCTCCCACAACACGCAGCCGTGGCTGTTCGAGGTTGCTGCCGATCACGTCAACATGTGGGCTGACCGGACGCGGGCGCTCCCGGTCAACGACCCGTTCGACCGGGAACTCACGATCAGTTGCGGTGCAGCGCTGTTCAATCTCGAGCTCGCCGCCGAGTCACTGGGGTTCGGATCGATCGTCGCATCGTTTCCCGACTCGACTGACCTCGACCTCATCGCCCGCATTACGTTCGGCTCGACGCCATCGGGGCTCGATGAGCGACGGCAACTGTACACATCGATCGAGCGGCGTCACACCACCCGGGAGCCTTTCGATCCTGGGGATCTGTCCGAACTCCGGCCAGCACTTGCCCGTGCCGCCAAGCAGCACGGTGTGCACCTCCTCCCCGACGTCGACCGAGAGATGCTCGCCGACTTCGTTGCCGAGGGCGACCGCGCGCAGTTCGCTGATCCGCACTGGCGACGCGAGCTCGCGAGTTGGATGCACCCGCGACGTCGGGGCGACGGGATGGTCGTCCCTGAGGTCCTGGGCCTGGCGACCAAGGCCATTGTCACGGTGGCGAATCTCGGGAACAGCACGGCGAGGAGCGACGCCGGACTGGTTGCCGATGCGCCGCTGGTGCTGGTGATCACGACAGACACTGACGATGCCGACAGTTGGCTCGAGACAGGCCGAGCGCTGCAACACTTGCTGCTGGTCGCTGCAGCCGAGGGAGTACACGCGGGATACCAGAACCAGCCGTGCCAAATCACTGCCATTCGTCGCCGACTCCACGATGCCCTCGACGGTTCGGGCTTCCCGCAACTCATTGTTCGGCTCGGCCGCCACGACCACATGCGGCACCGGTCGCCGCGGCGCCCAGTCGGTGAGGTGATGAGCACGTGACGTTGTTCGACGGCCAGCGGCTCGGGTCCGGAGTCCGGTCCTGATGGAAGGGTCAGCGCAGTCGACGCTCACGTTCCTCGGAGGCGTTGGCACCGTGACCGGGAGCAAAACGCTCATCGAGACACCCGATGGTCGAGTGCTCGTCGATTGCGGACTTTTCCAAGGCAAGAAGCAGCTGCGGCTCCAGAACTGGGCTGACTTCCCGGTCGACCCGTCTTCCATCGATGCGGTCCTGCTCACCCATGCCCACATCGACCACTGCGGCTACCTGCCGCGGTTGGTGCAGCACGGCTTTCTCGGTCCCGTGTACTGCACGCCCGGCACGGCGAAGCTGGCCGGGATCGTGTTGCCCGACAGCGGCCACCTGCATGAAGAAGAAGCGGCCTATGCCAATCGCAAGGGCTACTCGAAGCATCACCCGGCGCTGCCGCTCTACACGGAGGCCGATGCTCGAGCCAGCCTCGAACGCATCGAACCGGTTGACTTCGACCGCGCCCAGCGGGTGATCGGTGACCTGTCGGCCACCTGGCGGCGCGCCGGTCACATCCTTGGCGCGGCATCGATCGACGTCCACCTGACGGAAACTGAGCAGCATGTGGTGTTCAGCGGTGACCTCGGCCGCAGAAGCCACCCGCTCCTCGTTGCTCCAGCGGCGCCGGGACGGGCCGATGTTCTCATCGCCGAATCGACCTATGGCGACCGCGTGCACGACGACATCGATCCCGCCGATCTGATCGCCGCAACGGTGAACAAGGCTGCTCGCCGCGGTGGGGTGGTGGTGATTCCCGCATTCGCCGTCGATCGCACTGAGATCGTTCTGTGGCACCTCGACCGTTTGGTGTCGACCGGCCGGATCCCCAGTCTCCCGACGTTCGTCGACAGCCCGATGGCACTTCGCGCGCTCGACGTGTACCGCGATGAGGCGCTCCGGGGGTCGCCCGACGTTCGTCCTGAATTCCACGGCGCTGCGCTCTTCTCCTCGCTTGACCTGCGCGAGTCGCGGACCGTGGATCAGTCGAAGGAGATCAGCGCACGGCGTGGCCCGATGATCGTCATCTCGGCGTCGGGGATGGCAACGGGTGGACGTGTCCTCCATCACCTCGCGCAACGGATTGGTGACGATCGCAACGCAGTGCTCCTCGTCGGCTTCCAGGCGCCCGGGACACGGGGCGACGCGCTCCGGAGCGGTGTTCGCGAGATCAAGTTGCTCGGCCGACACCGCGCAGTTCGCGCCAACGTTGTCACCGTCGAACTGTCGGCCCACGCCGATCAGGCAGAATTGATCGCATGGGTCAGGTCAGCTGCGCCGCCACCTGCAGTCGTCTACGCGAACCACGGCGAACCCCATGCCACTGCGGCCTTCGTCGAACGACTCCACCTCGACGCTGACCTCGTCGCCGTCGCC
>CAXMZV010000232.1:0-6667 GCA_964199985.1 Candidatus Ilumatobacter isfjordensis
GCGCGATCTGCGACGGCTCGTTCGCACCGGCCACGACATCGACCACCCCGTCACCTTCCCCGAAGGCGCCTACTTGAAGGCCGGCTTCTTCCGCGCCCTCTGAGTTGCCAGCGACCCCGCTGGCGTACGCTCTGGGCATGGCATCGGCGGAAGCAAACGGCATCACAATCGAGTACGAGACAACCGGCGAAGGCGAACCGCTGTTGCTTGTGATGGGCCTCGGTGGTCAACTCAGCGACTGGTCCGAAGGCCTTATCGACCGCCTCGTTGCGGCCGGTTTCCACGTGATTACGTTCGACAATCGTGACCAGGGCCTCTCCACCGAGTTCGACTGGGAGCCGCCCACGCAGAAGCGGGCGGTGCTGGCCACCCTGTTCAAGCGGCCCCCCAAAGCTGGCTACCTGCTCGCCGACATGGCCACCGATGCCGTCGGTCTGCTCGACGCGCTCGGCATCGACAGCGCACACGTCGTGGGCATGTCGATGGGCGGCATGATCGCCCAGACCATCGCGATCGAGCACCCGCAGCGCGTGCGATCGCTCACGTCGATCATGTCCAACCCGGGTGACCGCAAGAGCGGCCGAATCGCTCCATCGATCATGCCGAAGCTGGCGAAGATGCCGACGCCCACCCGCGAGACCGCAGCCCAGCGCTCGGTCGACATGTTTGCGCTCTTCAGCGGACCCCACTTCGACCCGTCCGAACATCTGCGCCGCTCCAAGATCAGCGTCGAACGCTCCTTCCGGCCCGCTGGCACAGCGCGCCAGACCGCAGCGATCATGGCCAGCCCGGACCGCACGCCGGCGTTGCGTCTCCTCAACGTGCCGACGCTCGTCGTCCATGGCCTGATGGACAAGTTGGTGCGACCGAGTGGTGGAACGGCGACGGCGGCGGCGGTCCCGGGTTCGCGGCTGCTGGCGTTCCCCGACATGGGCCACGACGTGCCCGAGCCGCGTCAGCAAGAAATCGTCGACGCCGTTCGACGCAACGCCGACCGCGCCTGACCGGCTGTTCTGGACGGCTGAGTATTCAGTCGTCGACGAGGATGTGTCCGACGGGAACTGCACGCCGGACGTAGCCGAGCACGGGTGAGGCTCGCACGGTTGCGTTTGCTCCCTGGGGGATCGCATTGCGCTCGCCCGCTCGCCAGGCCACGACCGTGTCCGATGTGCCGTCGTCGATCGCAACGAACAGCGTGTACCGGTCGCGTTCGATGCGCTTGCGGATCGTCCGGGGCAGAGGTGCCACCTCGGCAGGTTGCCGAGCCCGAAGCACGACGCCCGTGCGTTCGACGGTGCTGAACACATCGGCCGCGCCAGCAATGGCGACAAAGATGCCAGCCAGGATCGGGAGGAACGTGAGCACGGTGAGTCCTGTTGCCACGTCCGCGATGATCCAGTCCTGCTCGGGGAAGCGCTCGTACAACGAGTCGAGCGCGTCGCCACGGGCGGCGTCGCTGAACAACCGTCGGAGACGCAACCCGACGAAGGCCGCGACAAGTCCGGCGACCATCGCGACGGCCGGGTGGAGGCCGTATCCGAGGCGTGTCGGATACTTTACCCGTACCAAGCGGGCCTGCCGACCAACGCTGCTCCAGGCTCGGTGGTGGTCCTCGCGGGCCAAGGGCAACTCGACCGCTGCACCGTCAGCGAGGCACATCGCTGAGGCATAGGCGAGGCTGCGGTCACCGACCTCGATGGCACTGGGTGCCATCAGTCCGTAGTCGGCCTCGACCAACTGCTGACGGACTGCGAGCCATTCCCTCGTCGCTGCGAGGCCAGCCTCGGTATGCGTCAGCGGCCGGTCGATGACATGACGAACGATGCGATAGCCGAGTGCCACCACGCCGAACAGCGCTGCGAAGAACCACACCCGACGTTCGATCGAGTCGACAACGGCGACGTCGACGCCACCGTCGCGTGCCGCCCAGATGATGAAGCCGGCGAGAACAACCAGGACGGCAGGGCCAGCCAACAGGAGCGCCGGCCAGCGCCGGCGCAAGAGGCCTGCTTGCTGGGCGTCGTCGGCGACGAGCGAACGGAATCGACCCCACCACGAGCCCTTGATGTCAACCGCAAGAAATCTCGCCGGGATGGCTCGGTCGGTCGTGAATCGCGCCATCACGTGTTGTAACACGAGGCGCTCGTGGGGGAGGAGCGCATCTCCTTCGTAGGCCGTGGCCGCGGGTCGCACCCGACCCAGGTCATCATCGTCGTCAGCCGGTGGGAGCAGGCGCAGCCAGCCACGAGCAGCGAGATCTATCACGGTCGCCCGGAAACCTGATGCTGTCAACGTTGCATCATTGGTGAGCATGTTGACGACGGCAGGTGATTCTCTGCGGAGTTCGCCGGCGTGATCAACCGGCGGAGGCCGCGTGGGAGCGACGTGGCGTTCGGCGAACCAGAGTCCGACCGCCGCGATGGTGAGCAGGATGATTCCGGCAACGAGGCCGCCACCCGATGGCGTAGCAGAGACGACGTCCCAGCCCAGGCCCACCATGGCGATCAACATCGCGACATTGTGGCAGCAGCCGGGCCAGCACGCCGCTTCCTTGACGAAAGCCCGCGAATCTTGAAGGAAGTGGGCATGGTCTTCACGTGCCCGAGTGGGCGCCGGTCGTTCCTGGCGCATCGCTGATGGCCGCCTCGCCGTCGCCACGGACCCACACGGTGCGTTGCGGGAACGGAATCTCGATGCCGGCGGCGTCGAACGAGGACTTGAGCGCCTCGCGCAGCTGTCGCTGCAGTGCCCACTGGGACCCCGGCGTTGTCTTGACGATCATGCGCATCGTGATGCCGTCGGCACCCAAGGCTTCGACGCCGAGCACGGTCGGCTCCCCGAGCACCTCAGCCATCCACCCCTCGGATTCGCAGACCTCCCGCGTGGTGCTCAGCATCAGTTCACGTGTCTCGTCGAGGTCACTGTCATACGCGACGTCGACGTCGACGAGCGCAACCGACCACAGTTGTGACTTGTTGCCGACGCGCCGGATTTCGCCGTTGGGCACGTGCCAGACGGTGCCGTCGAGGCCACGGAGGACCGTGATACGCAGCGTGACCTCCTCGACCTCACCGATCGCCTCACCGAGATCGACGATGTCGCCGATGCCATACTGGTCCTCGACCAGCGTGAACAGGCCCGCGATGCAGTCCTTGACCAGACTCTGGGCGCCGAAGCCGAGCGCCACACCAGCCACGCCTGCCCCGGCGATGAATGGCCCGAGGTTGAACCCGAGTTCACCGATGATCAGGATCGTGGCAATCGACCAGATCAACACGGTCACGGTGCTGCTGACGACGTTGGCGATCGACGTTGAGCGGGAACTTCGGCGCAGGTCTGGTTCGTCCCCGATGATCGTCTCAGGTCGAGCGATGCCGATCTGCTGCAAGCGGCGTGCGGTCGCCGTGCGGTCGGGGGCCACAAGTCGTCGAACAACGCGCCGGACGTAGCGACGTGCCAATCGCGTGGCGGCCCAGGCTGCGGCGAGGATGATCAGAATCGTGAGCGGTCGATGCAACATCCAGTCGACGACTTCGGTGAGGTCCTCGTTGCCGTCGGTCATGTCGTAGACGCGTTCGCAGATGAAGGACGCGTCGTCCCCACACGCATCGTCGAGCGTTTCGGGCAATCTTGGTGTCGCGGCGAGTGCAAGCACGCTTCGAACGTACCCAGCAGAAGGAGACGGAAACGGGATGCTGGCGAGGTCTCCGCGGCGCCGTCGATGTGACGTACGCTGCTGGGCCGACTTCGTGACGACAACAGCGTTCTGCGACACTGCTCGAATGACCGCAACACTGAACGAGACCGACGCTGCCGCTGGATCGAAAGCCGTCGATCCCGAGACGCAGCGGGTCAACGATGCGCTCGACGCGCTGCTCGCCGCACACGATCCGGCGACGATGGACAACGCTGAATTTCGCGGCGCTCGATTCGACGCCGGCCTGGCCTGGGTCCACTTTGCCGAAGGTGATGGCGGACTCGGGCTGCGCCCCGAATTGAACCGCGTTGTCGAGCGTCGTCTGAAGGAAGCCGGCGCGAAGCCGACTGACCCGAGCACCTTCTTCATGGCGCTGGCAGGGCCGACCATTGCGACACACGCTGATGACGATGTGAAGCAGCGCTTTCTGCGTCCGATGTTCACTGGCGAAGAGAAGTGGTGCCAGCTGTTCTCCGAGCCTGGTGCCGGATCTGACTTCGCTGGCCTGGGCACCCGCGCCGAGCGTGACGGCGACGAGTGGATCGTCAACGGCCAGAAGGTGTGGAACACCTTGGCGCACATTGCTGATTTCGGCATGTTGGTCACTCGCACCGACCCCGAGGCGCCGAAGCACAAGGGCATGACCTACTTCGCGCTCGACATGCGCGCCGAGGGCGTCGAAGTTCGCCCGTTGCGTCAGATCACCGGTGAAGCCGAGTTCAACGAGGTCTACATGACCGACGTTCGCGTGCCCGACGCCCACCGCGTCGGAGCGATTGGCGAAGGCTGGCGGGCCAGCCTGACCACGCTGATGAACGAGCGCAACGCCATCGGCGGCGGTGGCGGCGGCGCACCCCGGCGTGGCGGTGCGGCAAACGACGCGATTGAAGTGTGGGAAGCCATGGACGAGTCACGCAAGGACCCGGCCACCAAGGATCGCCTGATGCAGTTCTGGGTCGAGGCCGAGGTCGGCCGCCTGACCAATATGCGCGCCAGCCAGAACGCCCGGTCCGGCAACCCCGGCCCCGAGATGTCGATTGCCAAGCTGGCCTACTCGCAGCTGAACATGGGGCTCTACAACTTCTGTATGAACCTGCTCGGCGCCGACGCGTTGATCGACTATGACTACACCTTTCGTCGACCGGAGGAATCCGTTGCGAGCGGCTCGTCCCACGGTCTGCGGTACGCATTCCTTCGGGTGCGCGCGAACTCCATCGAGGGTGGTACGTCAGAGATCATGCGGAACATCCTCGGCGAGCAAGTCCTCGGACTCCCAGGCGAGCCGCGGGTCGACAAGTCGGGGCCGTGGAACGAAGTGCCTCGCAACTGATCAGAAAACTGAACTGCTGTCGACCTAAGAATCACGCTCCAACCGTTCCCCAACGACCATCTCTCGAACTGGCGCATCGCCGACGTGGTGTCGTCGGCGTCAGCTCCGAGCGTCCCCCGACCACGGAGCGGAGCGGGTTGCAGCCAGCAGTTCGGATGGTGTCACCGCCGCAGTCTCAAGTTCCTTGAAGACGGGCCGATATCTTGATGAGTCTCGCCCTCCACGGTGCCGGGACCGACGAACGGTTCCAGTAGCACGAAAGGGCCTGCAGCGTGTCCGACATCATCACTCGAGGTTTCACTCCAATGCCAGATTCAACTATTCGTTTGGGTGTCGTGGGAACTGGCTACGTCGGTTTGACGACGGGTGCGTGTTTTGCCCACATGGGTCATCATGTGGTGTGTGGTGATATCGATCAGCGCAAGGTTGACATGCTCAACAATGGCCATATTCCGATTGTGGAAGAGGGTTTGGAGCAGATCGTGACTGATGCGCGTGCTCTGGGGCGTCTCGAGTTTGTGTTGGGTGCTGAGGCGGCTGCTGCTGATGCTGACATCGTGTTCTTGTGTGTGCCGACTCCGCAGGGTGAGGACGGCTCAGCTGATCTGTCGTATATCGAGACGGCGGCGGCGCAGATTGCTCCGGTGTTGAAGCCTGGTGCTGTGGTGGTCAACAAGTCGACGGTTCCTGTGGGTTCGACGATTGCCGTTGAGCAGGTGTTGCAGCGCTCTGATGTGCATGTCGTGTCGAATCCTGAGTTTTTGCGTGAGGGCACTGCTGTCGGAGATTTCCTGTTGCCGGATCGCGTCGTCATTGGTTCGAAGGATCGTGAGGCTGCGGAGAGGGTCGCTGAGCTGTACGACAACATTGACACTCCGGTGATCATCACGGATCCGTCGTCGGCAGAGACGATCAAGTACGCGGCGAACGGGTTCTTGGCGATGAAGATCTCGTTTGTGAATGCTGTGGCGGCGATGTGTGAGGCCGTGGGTGCAGACGTCGCCGCGGTCGTCGACGGGATCGGGTCCGATAAGCGGATTGGTCGGCAGTTTTTGAATCCGGGTCCGGGTTGGGGCGGCAGTTGTTTCCCGAAGGACTCTCGTGCGCTCGTCAAGATCGCGGAGGATCATGGCTACAACTTCTCGATGATGCGGGGTGTGGTCGAGGTCAATGACGAGCAGCGTGCCCGCATGATCGACAAGGTCGCCAGAGCTGTTGGCCGACATCATTCGGACCTGTCGGGTGTGACGGTTGGGGCGATGGGTTTGACGTTCAAGGCTGGTACTGATGATTTGCGTGAGTCGCCTGCAATGGCGATCATTGGCGAGTTGCGCAAGGCAGGGGCGCATGTGCGGGCGTTCGACCCGACGGCGTGTGGTGAGTTGTCGCCGCATCAGGCGGTCGCTCTTGATGGCATCGAGTTGTGCTCGGAGTTGGTTGAGGTGGCTGATGATGCAGATGTGATTTGTGTGTTCACTGAGTGGCCCGAGTTCGCCAAGGTCGATCTCGAAGATGTCGTGGTGCGTGCTGGTGCGGGGACCACACTGGTGGACATGCGCAACATGTTTGATCCGTGGAACGTCAAGCGAGTCGGTCTCGGCTACGACGGCGTCGGACGCCGCTGATGCGTGTTGTTGTTG
>CAXMZV010000233.1:0-6618 GCA_964199985.1 Candidatus Ilumatobacter isfjordensis
CATCCGGTTCATCACGTAGGCAAAGGTGATCTTGCGGTCAACGTCGACGATGATCGACGAACCGCCCCAACCGCCCCAGTAGGCGTAGTTGCCCTCGGGCAGATACGGCACTGCAATGGAATGCAGCGCGTAGCCCATCCCGAAGCGCACCGGAAGACCGAGCACCTGATCGACGCCGTTGGCCTGCTCCTCGAAGATCATCTTGATCGTCTCGGGTGACAACAACTCGACGCCGTCGACGGTGCCGCCATTGGCGACGATCGCCTGGATGCGTGCCACCGAACGAGCGTTGCCGTGGCCGTTGGCGGCACCGATGCACGCCTGACGCCACTCGGGCGTCCACGACTCGGATGCATCCGGTGCGGGGCTGGTGAAGGTCTTGATCAGCACGCTGTCGGGATCCATCGTCGACATGTTGATCGGGAGTGCCGGCGGCGGAATCACGTTGGAGACTCGACCGAACTCGCTCGGATCGAGCCCGATGTGGAAGTCGGCGTCGAGCGGTCCGGCGATCTCCTCGGCGAAGAATTGGCCGAGCATCCGACCGTCGATCCGGCGCACGACTTCACCGAGCAGGTGCCCCTGGTTCAGCGCGTGATAGCCGGACCCTTCGCCGGGCGTCCACCATGGCTCCTGCGCCGCGAGCATTGACGTCGACTTCTCCCAGTCGTAGAGGTCCTCGACGACGACCGGCTGCGCCCAGGCGCTGACGCCGGACGTGTGGCCCATCAGATGGCGGATCTCGATGTTCTCCTTGCCGTTCTGCGCGAACTCAGGCCAGTAGGTGGCGACCTTCTCGTGGTAATCGAGCAAGCCGCGCTCCGCCAGCACAAGTGTCGACAGGAACGTCATCGTCTTCGTCGTGGACCAGACGTTGGTGATCGTGTCTTGATCCCAGGGGGTCGTCTTGGCCTCATCGGCCCAGCCGCCCCAGATGTCGACGACCGTCTCACCCTCGACCGTGACGGACACGGACGCGCCGACGTCCTTGCCGCTGTCGAGGGTCTCGCTCAGCAACTCACCGAGCCGTGCGTACTCAGGGGTCGACGTTCCGTGGATCTCTGCCATCAGGTGAGCTTGGCAGATGTGACGGTCAGCGCATCCAGGCGGGGCGAGTCGACTCGAAGGTGTCGATGTCGTCGACGTGCGTCATCGTCAGGGCGATGTCGTCGAGGCCGTTGAGGAATCGGTGCTGGGTGGCGTCGTCCATCGGGAATGGCTCGTCGATGTCGGCTGCTGGCACCTCGACTTTGCGCTGCTCCATGTCGACGACGATCGAGGTCTGCGGATCGGCGTCGATCGCCGCCCAGATTGCCTCGACCACCGCTTCAGGAACGACGACCGGTACGAGGCCGTTCTTCGTGCAGTTGTTGCGGAAGATGTCGGAGAAGCTCGGGGCGATCACGGCGTCGAAGCCGTACTGCTGAATGGCCCACACGGCATGCTCACGTGATGAGCCCACGCCGAAGGCGGGACCGGCGACGAGGATGTTGGCGCCGGCGAAGCGCTCGTCGTTGAGCACGAAGTCCTGCTCGTCACGCCATGCCGAGAAGAGGCCCTTCTCGAAGCCGGTGCGCTCGACCTGCTTCAACCACACGGCGGGGATGATCTGGTCGGTGTCGACGTCGGAGCGCTTCAGCGGCACGCCCGTGCCCGTGATGACTTGCACGGCTCTCATTTGGCCACCTCCTGCAAATCGGCAGGAGTACAGAACGTGCCCTTCACGGCAGTCGCTGCGGCCACAGCCGGCGAGACGAGGTGAGTTCGACCGCCCGGACCCTGGCGGCCCTCGAAGTTGCGGTTGCTCGTCGAGGCAGCGCGCTCCTTGCGGGCGAGCTTGTCCGGGTTCATTGCCAGGCACATCGAGCAGCCCGGCTCACGCCAGTCGGCGCCCGCTGCGGTGAAGACCTTGTCAAGTCCTTCTTCGATGGCCTGCGCCTTCACGACGTGGCTGCCGGGCACGATCATCACGCGCGGCACCGTGACCTCGCGGCCTTCCAGCACTGCAGCGGCGGCCCGCAGGTCTTCGATGCGACTGTTGGTGCACGAACCGATGAACACCGTGTCGACGCTGATGTCGCGCATGCTCTGGCCAGCTTCGAGTCCCATGTAATCGAGTGCCCGTTGCACGGTTTCCTGTGCGGTCTCGCTGTCGAAGTCGCTGGGGGAGGGGATGGGGGAGTCGATTGATGCAACCTGGCCGGGGTTTGTGCCCCACGAGACGTGCGGTGCGATCTGAGCGGCGTCGAGTACGACTTCTTTGTCCCACACAGCGGCGTCGTCGGTGAAGAGGGACTTCCAGTCGGCAACTGCTGCATCCCAGTCGGCACCCTTCGGCGCGTGCTCGCGGCCTTCGAGGTAGTCGAAGGTTGTCTGGTCCGGAGCGATGAGGCCAGCTTTGGCGCCAGCCTCGATCGACATGTTGCACACCGTCATGCGACCTTCCATCGAGAGTGCCCGAATGGCGGAGCCGCGGTACTCGATGACGTGGCCGAGACCGCCGCTCGTACCGATCTCGCCGAGGATCGCGAGGATGATGTCCTTGGCCGTGACGCCGGGCTGGAGGTCGCCGTCGACGGTGACCGACATCCATTTCGGCCGGCTCTGGGGCAGTGTCTGCGTGGCGAGCACGTGCTCGACCTCGCTCGTGCCGATGCCGAAGGCGATCGCCCCGAAGGCGCCATGTGTTGCGGTGTGGGAGTCGCCGCAGACGATGGTCATGCCCGGCATCGTGCGGCCCTGCTCGGGTCCGATGACGTGCACGATGCCCTGGTTCGGGTGGCCCATCGGGAAGTTGGTGATGCCGAACTCGGCGGTGTTGGCGCGGAGGGTGTCGATCTGCTTGGCCGAGATCGGGTCGGCGATGGGCTGATCAATGTTCTCGGTCGGGACGTTGTGGTCCTCGGTCGCGATCGTGAGGTCTGGTCGGCGCACCCCGCGACCGGTCAGCCGGAGGCCATCGAACGCCTGCGGGCTGGTGACTTCGTGCACGAGGTGCAGGTCGATGTAGAGCAGTTCCGGTTCGCCCTCGGTGGCGTGGACCAGGTGGCGGTCCCACACTTTCTCTGGCAAGGTCTTTCCCATTGCAAACTCCTGTCGATCACCGACTGTTGTATGATCCCATATGATGGGATATTGTTCTTGAGATATGGACAGCGTATCGGAAGATGGAGCGGGCGTGCCAGTCACCGGCGTCGGCGTGCTCGACAAGGCGATGGTCGTGATGCGTGCGGTTTCGGATGAACCGTGCGGGCTCGCGCAGTTGCAAGCCTCGACCGGCTTGCCTCGCGCCACGGCGCACCGCTTGGCGAGCGCACTCGAAGCGCACGGTCTGCTCCGTCGGGATGCGGCAGGTCGCTTCGAACTCGGCCATGGTCTGGTCGCACTCGGACAGTTGTCGGCGGATCGCTTTCCGCTCGTTGACGTTGCTCGACCGGTCGCCACGGCGCTGCGTGACGCAACCGGTGAGGCCGTTCAGGTCTTCGTGCGCGAGGGAAGTCAGCGACGTTGTGTGTTGTCGCTTGAGTCGGCACACGGCTTGCGGTGGATCGTTCCCGAAGGATCCTTGCTGCCGCTCGAAGTCGGCTCGTCCGGTCGGTTGCTCGGCGGCGAGCGGGCCCGCAATGGCTGGTTGCAGAGCGTCGGCGAGCGTGAGGCCGGCGTCGCCTCGGTCAGTGCTCCGATTCACACCGCCGACGGCGTCATCGTGGGTGCACTGTCAATCAGTGGGCCTGTCGAACGCCTCACCAAGCAACCCGGCAAACGCTTCGGCGCCACGGTCGTGGCCGCCGCGAGCGAGATCCGGCTCTAGCGAGCAGCGCGAGATTCGCGCCACAGCCACCAGAGCAGCGGGAGCTGCATCGGAAGGCGGATCCAGTTGGCCGGGCCCGTTGCGGTGCCAACGCTCCGAGTGAATCGGCCATCGACCAGTTTCGGTTCGACCTTGTTGATCGCAGCATCGATGTTCGCTGGGAAGACGACGATCGTCAGGAGAATCAGACCGAGCGCCGAGACCCTCCGCGTCCTTGAGTTGAGCATGCCGAGCCCGAGCAGCAGCTCAGCGGCTCCGCTTGCCCGATTGGCCAGTGCGGCGTACGGGAACCAGTCGGGCACGATCGCCTCGAAGAAGTCGGGCCGCGCGAAGTGGGCGACGCCCGCACCGGTGAAGAGGGCGCCCGCCGCGATGGCTGACGGTTGGGCGGGATTCATGCGCATGAGTGCAGTCTGGCCGACTCAGGCCGCCGGAAGCACGACGATCTGAACGCGGGCGATTGGGAGGCTCTCCGTGTGAGCACAAGCACCGTCGGACAGACCATGTGCTCACACGAAGCGATCGTCAAACTTCTGTCGTCCGACCGACCATGTCCTCACACGAAAACTACTGACTGCCCGGTCGACGAGTTCCGCGAGCGAGAGTGGATCGGACACACTGAAACCATGTCGTGGATTGTCGAGCGTTCCATCTTGGAGCTGCAGGAGCTCATGTCATCGGGCATTCGTACGGCAGCCCAGATTGTCGACGCGTACCTTGCCCGCATTTCCGCCTTCGACCCTGCGCTTCGATCGGTCGTCGAAGTCAATCCCGATGCCAGATCAATCGCGGAATCGCTCGACAACGAGCGCCGCAGCGGCGCGACGCGCGGTCCGCTTCACGGCATCCCAATCCTGCTGAAGGAGAACATCGACACTGCGGACGCCATGCTCACCAGTGCGGGCTCGTTGGCGATGGTGACCTCCATGCCGCGCGAGGACTCGACGACTGCGTCCCGACTGCGCGCAGCTGGTGCGGTGATCCTCGGCAAGACAGCGATGAGCGAGTGGGCCTTTTTCCGTTCGCCCTCGGGGACAAGCGGCTGGAGCGGCCGCAACGGCCAAGTGCGGAATCCGTATGACCTTGCTCGATCGCCGGGCGGCTCCAGCTCGGGTTCTGGTGTGGCAGCAGCTGCAAACCTGGCGGCCGTCACAATCGGCACCGAGACCGATGGCTCGATCGTGTCGCCCGCCTCAGCGAACGGCGTCGTTGGGTTGAAGCCGACCGTCGGACTCACCAGCCGGGCCGGGGTCATTCCGATCTCACACTCACAGGACACGGTCGGGCCGCTCGCTCGGTCGGTCGCCGACGCGGCTGCTGTGCTCAACGTTCTGGCTGGACGCGACAACCGCGACCCGGCCACACACGCTGCTGTCGTCCACGACTATGTGGCATGCGTCGATGCCGACGGCTTGCGCTGCGCTCGGATCGGAGTGGCGACAGGAATGTTCGGGTTCTCGCGTCACGCCGACCGAGTCGTCCATGATGCGCTCGAATTGATGCGTGATGGCGGGGCCGTCACGATTGACATCCCTGAATTGCGCGTCGAGCGCGAACTGGTCGACGCCAAGCGTGAAATCATGCTGCACGAGTTCAAGATCGGCCTCAACGACTACCTGGCGGGGAGAACGGAGGGTTCCCCGCGCACGCTCGCAGAAGTGATTTCCTTCAACAAGCAGCATCGCGAGGAGGAATTGCAGCACTTCGGACAGGAGGTGCTCGAGATGGCTGACGCCCGAGGGCCGCTGACAGCGGAGGTGTACCTCGACGCTGTGGCGACTGTCAATCGGTTGGCCCGGGTCGAGGGCCTTGATCGGGTTCTGGCCGACCATGACCTCGATGCGATCGTGGCGCCCACCGGATCGCCAGCGACTCCGATCGATCTCATCAACGGCGACGCTCGGGTGGGCGGCAGCGCGACGCTGGCAGCGACGGCTGCCTACCCGCTCATCTCGGTGCCGGCTGCATCCGTCGCCGGCCTGCCGGTCGGCATCACGTTCATGGGCCAAGCATGGAGCGAGCCGACGCTCATCAAGCTGGCGTCGGGGTTCGAGGCGCGGCGCGGCCCGCGACCTCAACCCACCTTTGAACCGCTGAACTGATGATGGCGCCGATTCGATCCGCGGTCGCCAATCGAAGAGAACAGATCGGGCTGTGAACCGGACAGGCGCGGGCCGGTCGAGCGGCCTACGCTGGACGGCGTGACCGACACCGCAACGAACGTGGAATTTCTGCCGTCCGACTGGCGTGAGCAGGTGCTGCAGCTCGCCGAGGAGAAGGACGCCGTCATCCTGGCGCACAACTATCAGCTGCCCGAGATCCAAGACATCGCGCATCACACCGGGGACTCACTCGGCCTCAGCCGGGTGGCCGCCGAAGTCGAGGCCTCGAAGATCGTGTTCTGCGGCGTCCATTTCATGGCCGAGTCCGCCAAGATCCTCAGCTTCGACAAAACGGTGCTGATCCCCGACGAGCGTGCCGGTTGCAGCCTCGCTGAGACGATCACCGCCGACCAGCTTCGGGCCTGGAAGGCCGAACATCCTGGTGCCGTCGTCGTCAGCTACGTCAACACCACTGCTGCCGTGAAGGCCGAGACCGACATCTGCTGCACCTCGTCGAACGCCGTCGACGTCGTCAACTCGATCCCCGCCGACACGCCGGTGCTGTTCGGCCCCGACCAGTTCCTGGGCGCCCACGTCCAGCGCATCACCGGGCGCGAGAACATGCACATCTGGATGGGCGAGTGCCATGTGCATGCGGGCATCAATGGTGCCGACCTGAAAGAGCGCGTCGAGGCTGAACCGGAC
>CAXMZV010000234.1:0-6605 GCA_964199985.1 Candidatus Ilumatobacter isfjordensis
GCGGCGGGTCCGTCTACCCGCTCGGCAACCGTCGTCAACCATTCTCCGGTCACGGCAGCGTCGTTCAACTCACCCAATGCGTCCTGAATTTTCGCTGTGTCCTTGGCGAACTTTTTCGCCTGTTTGCCGGCGGCCGGCTCGACCGCCTCGGCGGCGTACCGCAGTCGCTTCGCCAGGATGCGAACGGCATGCAGATCGCTCGGCTGCGGATGGCGACCGAGCCCGTCGATCGCATGGTCAAGCCGCCTCCAGCGCTTGCGGACGAGCTTCGGCATGACGTCGCGGGCGGGGCGATCCGCTCGCGGCAGCGTTGCCGGTTCCGTCGATGCAGCGACGAGATGGTCGAGCAGTTCAATTGTTCGTTCGTCGTTCAGATACCGGAGGAGCCTGCGACGATTCCGGCGGCGCTGGAGTCGGACCTGATGCAGCACTCGATCGGCGGCGTCGGTGTTGATCTCAGGATGGTGATCGACGACATCGCGGAGCTTGACGCCGAGTATGTCGATATCACGAACCGCGCCCAGCTCGTCAATCAGCCCTTCGAGCTGCGCCCTCAGACCTGTGGACCACTCGGCGTCGAGCAATGGTTCGAACGTCTTGAGGTCCGAACGCATCCGGCGCGCGGCCACACGGGCCTGATGGACCCCCTCCGGATTCGTCCCGAGCCTGGCGATGGGTAGCTGAAGCAGCAGTCGGGCCACCGAGGACGCGCACGCCGCCTGGATCATCTGCTGAGCGGTCGGCTTGGACGGCAACGGCATGCTGTCGACGTCGGGCCGCTGCATCGCTGCCGGACCGAGCACGCGGACCACCTTGGGGATCGACCGCTCGGACCGGTGCTTCGCAGCCGTCAACCGCTCGACGATTTCGTCCAACAGGCCGCCGTCGGCGTCCGATGCCAGTTCGACCTCGATCTCGCGAAACATCATCTCCCCGCTGCCGGGCCGGGAACCGCGCACCTCGTCGTCAGCCAGCTCGGCGACCATTGCGCCATCGTCGGTCAGCCAGCGACGAACGAGTCGCCGCGTCCGTATTTGCGCGACCTCCTGCACCTCGGCCGCTCGGGTCAGTGACGACACGAGGTTCAGCGCGGTCACCGGGGGAACGCCGGCATCGCCACTGAGGACAACTTCTTCGCGGTCGAGGACGACACCGTTCGACGGCTGGGCGATCTTGACGGTCCAACCGTCACCGCTGCGGTATCGGAGGGTGCATCCCCACCGAGCGAGACGGAGGTCAGCCGTGTCGTAGTAGACGTCGTCGATCGTCCGCTCCTCGACGTTGCCGAGGGACGCGCCCGCAACGGCGTCGCGTAAGTCTGGCAATTCGAACGAGTCGGGCACCATCAACTTCAGTTCACGTTCGCGCATCGGTCCTCCTGTTGTTCCTTGTGGCTGGCGACGTTCATGTCCAGTCTCGTCGAAACGGGAGAGCGTCACATGCCGTGGGATGTCTGGTGGGTTCGGCGGCTGCCGGCCAACGCCCGACTCCCAACGACGGGCCCTCGCGATCTTGCTGATACGCACCTTCCCACGGAAGGATCACCTCCGTCGCGTCACCGACTGTAGGTCGATTCGCGACATCGTGAGAATGCGAGGCCAGTAGACGGTGCGCCCTTGGCTGTTGGTAGTGGCGTGGGATGCTTCGCCCAGCTCAGCCGTACTTTGCGCACTAGCGGATCGATGCTCTCGACCGCGTTTCGCTGGGCCAGGACCAACGGCGACATCCGGCGTCCCCGTGTGTTGACAGGTGTGCAGATACGCTTGTCCACATGGCAGCGGCGGACACTCCCCCTCCTCACCGACAGCGTTCCGCACGGGGCGAGGGCGACAAGTTGCGCCAGGAACTGCTCGTCGCCGCAGCGGAGTTGATCGCGACGCACGAGTCGATCGAGGCCATCTCGCTGCGCGCCGTGGCGCGTCGGGCCGGGGTCTCCCCCACGGCCGTCTATCGGCACTTCGACGACCACCTCGACCTGCTTCGTCAGTCCGTCGACTACTGCTGGGCCAACTTCGGCGACGCGATGCAGGCCGGCAAGGAGAGTTCGGCAGATCCGTTCGTGGCGTTCCACAACACTGGCGTGAACTACATCGACTTCGCGCTGGAGCACCGCGGCCAGTACCGCGTGCTCTTCTCGAACCGCCTCGACCTCGGTCTGGAACCCACTCCGTCGCCGCAGGAAGCGTTCGACATCCTGGTCAGCCTGATCGCTGCGGTCTTGGAGGCGAACAGCGACCAGCGCGACCCGGTCGATGTAGCGATGCAGACGCACACTTGGATCCATGGCATCGTCGACTTGCTCGGCGGCAACCCCGACATGCCGTGGCCCGACCCGCTGACGATGCTCGATGGTCTCGGCGACGCCCTCCGCCTCGTCCCGCAGCGGTCAAGTTTCGACTGATCTACGTCGAATGACCCATGGACGCCTCACGCCACGCCTGATTGGATCGGATCATGGCCCGCAGTCTCACCCCTCGCCCCCGGACCTCGATCGCCCTGTTCGTCGCTGTTGCGCTCGGCATCGCGTCCTGCGCCGGCACAGATGCCGAGCAGAGCGACTCGGGAGCAGCGAGCGTCCCCGCCTCATCGCCCGACCAGGTCTCGACCGCTCCGCCGCCCATCGAGCCTGGCGGCGATGAAGATCTTGAATCGGATGACTCGGCGAACCTCGAGACCGCCGCAGAACAGATTGCGGCGATCAGGCAGGCGCCTGACGGCGACCCACTTGATGTCGCGCTCGCTGAGTACTCGGCGCTCTTCGGCCCGCTTCCCGGCACTGCCGCCATTCCGCAAGACGGCTCCATTCCGACCTCGGCCACCCACATCTTGGAGACGCTCGAATCACGACGAGCTGACCTCACCGCCGAGCAGGCCGCGGCACTCGACGAACAACTGGCTCGTTTCGACAGCATCGAACCGGTCGCCGCCTTCCTGCTCAACGACCCGACAGAAGCCGACACGACCGACGCTCCAGACACCACCGAACCGAGCCCTGAGGGATTGGCTCGGCCAATGGGGTTCAGCGCAGCACGGGGCGCACGGCCGGCGCCTGACGCGATCCAGAACGAAATCCGCCTCGTCGCGGCGCAGGTTCAGGCCGCGCTCGGCGGCCGTCCGATCCTCGCCTGGGTCGAGATCGTGCCCAACGGCTCGCTCGATGGAGCAACAGCACTCAACCGGTCGCTCGGAACGCTGAATCCGAAGCGCGCGTCACTCTTTGCCGACGGCATCGTCGCCGACTGCGTCATCAAACTCACCGAGTCGATCGTCGCCGGTGACGCACTCGACACAACGAGCGATGCACAGCCCGCAGTGATCCACGAAGTCCTGCACTGCTGGCAGTTCGGCCAGCTCGACCTCGACGCAGTACGCCAGAACGCGATGGACGACTGGGCCAAGGAGGGCATGGCCGCCTACTTCGGTGACCTGCTTGGCGGGCTCAACCGGTTCAATGCCGAGTGGTGGTCCGGCTACGTGCTCACCCAGGTCGAGGCCGACGGCACCTGGCCGCTCTACCCGTCGTCGTACGCTGCGATTGGCTTCTGGTCACGAGTCGCTGAACGTTCTGATCTCGTCGGGGCGATGAAGCGAACCCTCGCCGCTTCACCGGACAATGATGCGATGTACACCGCAGCCATCGCCGAAATGGCTCACGGCCCAGCCTGGCTTGCGGCCGGCACAGCGCAGCAAGCGGCGTGGGGGCCCGGTTGGACGGCGAGCGGCCCCGGCATACCGAGCGGCCCGCGCCGACCTGCCCAAGTAGCGGTCGCCTTCACAGATGGGCCCGTGACCGAGTCGGTGCGGCCCGCTGCACACCGCAATGTGCAGTTCGACCTCGAACCCATTCCGGCGGCACCTGGCACGGTGCTGAAGCTCGCCCTCGACGGCTCGGCAGTTGCCCGCGTCGGAGACAATGATGTCGTGGTCAACGGCGACTTTGCCCTGACCGACTGGTGTCTGGGCGACTGTACGTGCCCCGACGACCGACCAGCGTTCCCAGCGGAACGCGTTCTCAGCGAGCCGTACAACGTGACAGCATCGCTCGTCGGGCTTGCGGGGAGCGGGTCGAGCGCACTCGCTGAGCTCGTCGTCTTCAACGCCGACGAGTACGACTGCGAGAATCCTGACCTCGGTGAACCCAACGGCGCTTTGCTCGGCGTCTGGCGCGCCAGCCCCGAGTCCGTCGCGAGAATGTTCGCCCTGGCCTCGGCATTCGGCGCCGATGCTGAGGCCATCGATGTCGAGATCACTTCCGGTGAGGTCCTCATGACCTTCGCTGAAGACGGCACCGGATCGCTTGCGTACAACAACGTCGGGATCTTCATGAACGACGCAGTCATCGGGCAGATGACCGTCGACGGATCCGGGACGTTCTCGTGGGGAACCGTCGACGGACAGATTCTCATCGCCGACACCACCTTTGCGCTGTCGATGTCCGCGCCGGCACTCGGACCCGAACCGCTCACCATCACGAGCGACGACGTCCCGCAGGCCGGCGTGACACGACTCGCCGTCAGCATTGCCGGACCGACACTGATCGTCAACGAATCAGAAGGTTCGGCTGGCGAGGTCTTCTTCCCGATGGTCTGGGTGCGCCGCGGCGACAGCTGAACGGGAAGCGCCGGCTGACTACTTCTTCAGGCCGAGGAACCGGGCAACCGTCAGAAATCCGGTGTGCGCAACCATGCGGTGGTCGGGGCGTACTGCTTGGCCTTCGATATGCCACCCGCGATGTAAGACCTCGATGGTGCGGTTGTCGATCCACTTGCCCCGCAACGCTTCGCGCACCTGCGCAGCCTGCATGATCGAGGGTGTGTAAGCGAGAAAGATGCCGCCGGCCTGGAGGACCTTCTCTGCATGCGGGATGACCTGCCATGGTTCAGGGATGTCGAGGATGACACGATCGAACGGCCCGTGTTCGGCGGCGATGCCTTCGTACCCATCGCGGATGTGTACGTCGTAGCGCTCGAGCGCCTCCTCACCGAGGAAGCTCGACACGTTCTTCTTTGCCCGATTCGCAAAGTCCTCACGAATCTCATAGCCGGTGATATGCGCGCCGTACCGCAACATCGTCATCGAGAGCGCACCTGATCCGACGCCGCTCTCAAACACGCGGATCCCGGGCCCGATGTCGGCGAGCATGCAGATGGGACCGAGGTCCTTCGGATAGATGACCTGGGCGCCACGCGGCATCTCAACGACGAAGTCCTCAAGGGTCGGCCGAATAACGATGTACTCCGAGCCCTTTGTCGAGTTGACGAACAAACCCTCGGGCTCCCCGATGATCTGACTGTGGGCGACGAAGCCGTTGTGACTGTGGAACTCGCCATCGTCGGCGAGGTCGATCAAATAGCGGCGCTTCTTGCTGTCGAGCAGCAGCGCCTTCTCGCCAGCGGCGAAGATTCCAGTCATCGGTCAGTTCCGTGTTCCATCTCGTGAGTCGTCAGTGTCGTCGGCGGCGCTTTTTCAGCACCATCTCGACGGGCACAGCCTCATGTGTACTCGACTTCTCGACCAAACGGCAGAACGCACAGACATCTCCGGTGGTCGGTGCGCCGCAGCGGTCGCATTCGTCGACCTCGCCTTGTGCTGCAGCTGACTGCCCTTCGAGCAGTGGCGACATCTTCGACAAGAAGTTGAGGTAGAAGGCCGACTTCGATCCTGGCGACTGCTTCTCGATCGCGTTGAGCGCTTCTTTGTATCCAAGGTGCTTATTACCCGCTGCGATGGGGCATTCTTCGACGACGTAGTCGATGCCACGCACGAGGCAATACGCCGCCATCTCGCGTTCGGTCAGACGCACCAGTGGCTTGCACTTCTTCGGAAAGCCGTCCCGCGCCTCGAGCACGGGGAGCTGGCGTGCGAGGTAGTCGACTTCCCAGCGCAGTGTGTTGCCGAACAGCACCGCTGCCTCATCGTCGAGGTTGTGGCCGGTGACCACCGCGTCGTAGCCGCCGTCCACGGCGGCCTTGTCGAACAGCCTCCGCTTCGACAGCCCACACGCTGAGCACGGCACCCGCTTGGTGGCGATGGCGGCGGTTGGCACGTCGTACCCGTAGTCCTCCCGAAGGTCGATCGTGACCAGGTGCAGATTCCGCTCCTCGGCAAACCGTCGGACGTAGCCGCCGCTGTCCTCCGAGTAGTCACCGATGCCCAAGCCGATGTACAGGCCGTCAGCCTGGTAGCCGGCCTCGATCAGCATCTCCCACAGGGCGAGTGAGTCCTTGCCGCCGCTGACAGCGACCAGCAGCCTGTCGGTGGGACTGAACATGTCGAAGTCATCAATGGCCTTGGCCATCTGACGATTGCAGAGCTGAATGAGGTGCTCAGCGCAGAAGTTGGCGTTGTGGCGGGGCAGATCGATGACCGCAGGCGCCTTGCACGACCGACAGCGGCTGGGTTGCGCGGTCATCCGCCGGAGATCACCGGACGGACCTCGACGACGTCGGACTCGTCCAGGCGAGTGTCACCAGGAACGAGCGTGCCGTTGCAGATGACGAGGTGTGCTTCGCGGCTCAGGTCGAGGTCGTCGAGGAGTCGGTGAACCGAGCGGCCACCGGCAACATCGACTTCGCGCTTCGGATTGCGGAGCAGCACTTTCATGC
>CAXMZV010000235.1:0-6603 GCA_964199985.1 Candidatus Ilumatobacter isfjordensis
CAACATTCAACCTCGACATGAACTTCACGTCAGCCGAGGGCAACGACACCGAGCACGCCGGCGAGGACCAAGGCACTCGCCGCATACTCCTGGCGCTCGTGGCGTTCGTGTAGCCACAGCGCCGATATTGCGAAGGCCATCAGCAGTTCGACCTGTCCGAGCGTGCGGACCTTGGTTGCCGATGTGAGGGTAACGGCAACGGCCCACCCGGTCGACCCGCAGATGCTGAGGATGCCGACCGGCAGTGCTGCGCGCCAATGGCGCGCCACTGCGACGATCGCGGGCTTGTCGACCGCGGCGAGTTGCAGCCCGTTGAGCACCGTCTGGATGCCCAGCATCACGGTGAGTGTGAGAATCGCTCGATTCCATGTGGGTGCGTCGCCGAGCGACGTCGACGCGGCTCGGATGCCGATTGCGGCCAACGCGAATCCACTCGCGGCGGCAATACCCATCAAGGCGGCGGGATCGAGCGAGTTGGTCAGGGCGGTGCGGAGGTCGCCTCGCGCTGCGAGCCAGGCGACGCCGACCATGCAGGCAACCGCGCCGATCCATCCAATCGGCTCGAGTGGTTCGTCGAGGAGGATTGTCGACGCCACGGCGACGATGACAATCTCGGACTTGGAGTAGACGGTGCCGATGGCGAAGTCGCGCAGGTCAAACGATCTGAGGAGCGCAACGGTGCCCAGGATCTGAGCAATGCCGCCGCCAGCGATGATCAGCCAGAACCGAGCAGGAATCTCGGGGAACTCAGCGCGGAAGATGCCAAACGTGATCGCGGATGCGGCCAGCGCCATCGGGAATCCGTACGCGTAGCGAACGAACCCGGCCGCATTGACCGACAACACGGAGCGCAACTGGTGCTGGCGCGACGTCCGCAAGATCTGAAACGTCGCGGCTGCCAAGGTGATCGGAATCCACATGTCAGCATCTCAACTGGTGAGACGATGATTCCGACATGTGGACACCTTAGCTCACGATGTGGACATCAGGTGGGCGAGACGTTGTACCAGGTGTCGTTGTTGACCAGGATCGAGTCGGCCTCCGTTGGACCCCATGAGCCACGGAAGTACGGCTGAATTGGACCGCCGTCGTCGAGCGCTGGTTGCACGACGCGCCACGTGCCCTCGACCACGTCCTGCCGAGCAAACCGGCGCAGCGAGCCGCGCAGCGCATCGCCGAGCAGCCGTTCGTAGGCATCTTGACGTTCGCCCAGCGCCGCAGCGAAGTCGACGTCCACGTCGATCTCTTCGCTGTCCATGTCGGGCCCCGGGGTCTTGGCCTGCAAGGCGAAGGTGACACCGTCACGTTTGCCGAGCCGCAGCCGGATGAGGTTCCGTCCGGGCGGTGGACCACCCGTTTCGTCAAACAGCATCCGAGGTGGCGAATGCAGCTCGATGACCGCTTCGGTCGCTGATTGTTCGAGCGCCTTGCCCACGCGCACGTACCACGGTACGCCCGCCCATCGCCACGAATCGATCTCGAGCCGAGCGGCAATGAACGTCTCGACTTCGGATCCCTCGGCAACACCGGGCTCGTCGCGGTAGCCCACGTACTGTCCGCGCACCATCGCAGAGGTGTCCATCGGCTGCATCGCAGCGATCACCTTGGCCTTCTCGTCCTGGAGGAAGCCCGCGTCGGCACCGGCCGGCGGCTCCATCGCCAGCAGCGCGACCACTTGCAGCAAATGATTCTGCAGCACGTCCCGGATCGCACCGACCGAGTCGTAGAACGCACCCCGGCCCTCGATGTCGATCTCCTCCGACATGGTGACCTGCACGCTGCGCACATAGTGCCGGTTCCAGACCGGTTCGAGCAGCGTGTTGGCGAAGCGGAACACGAGCAGATCTTCGACTGCCTCCTTGCCCAGATAGTGGTCGATGCGGAAGATTCGATCCTCCGGGAAGATGGAATGCAGCGTCTCGTTCAATTCCACGGCGGAGTCGTAGTCGCGCCCGAACGGCTTCTCGACCACGATGCGTCCGCGGTGATGCAGGTCCACCGATGCAAGCTTTTCGGCCACCATCGGGAACAGCGACGGGGGAATCGCCATGTAGTACACGGCAACGCAGGAGTCGTGTTTGTCCAGGGTGGACGTCAGTTGGTTCCAGGTTCCCTCGTCCGCATAGTCGCCCTGGACGAGATCGAGTCGCGCGCACAACGAATCGATCACGTCGGCGCTGGGGTTGTCGATGTGTTTCTCGATCGACTCGCGAGCGTGCGAGCGGAAGTCGTCGTCGCTCCAGTCGCTGCGCGCGACACCGATCACGGGAACGTTCAGACTGCCTGACGCCTCGAGTCGGTAGAGCGCTGGGAAGAGCTTTCGTTTGGCCAGGTCGCCGGTGGCACCAAACAGCACGAGTGCATCGGCGGTCGGCTGATTGGTGTTGATCTGAGCTGTGTCGACGTGAGTGAATCCTGGTGTGTCGGTCATCGGCTTGAGTCCTTCCGCTCCTTGTGCCCACCGAAGCCGGCCCGCATTGCTGAGAGCACCTTGTTGGCCATGCTGTCGCGGCCGCGCGACGAAAATCGTTGGAACAACGACGCCGACAGGACCGGCACCGGGACGCCCTCGTCGATGGCAGCGTTGATCGTCCATCGACCTTCTCCCGAGTCGCTGACGTGGCCGCTGAACTCGTCGAGCTGCGGGTCCTGCGCGAACGCCTCGGCGGTGAGGTCGAGCAGCCACGAGGTGACGACCGAACCGCGCCGCCAGACCTCGGTGACCTTCGCCAGGTCGATGTCGTACTGGTAGTACTCGGCCGCGTCAAGCGGCGCAGTCTCGGCGTCTTGGGCGTGGTCCTCACGCCCGATATTGGCATTGGCCAGCACGTTGAGGCCTTCGCCGTACGCGGCCATCATCCCGTACTCGATGCCGTTGTGGACCATCTTCACGAAGTGGCCGGCGCCGCACGGACCGCAGTGCAGCCAGCCGCGTTCCTCGGGCGCTGGGTCACCCGTACGCCCAGGCGTGCGATCGATGGTGCCGAGACCGGGCGCAAGTGAATTGAAGATCGGTTCCAGTCGGGCAACAGCGGTGTCGTCACCGCCGATCATCAGGCAGTAGCCGCGTTCAAGGCCGTGCACCCCGCCGCTGGTGCCGACATCGACGTAGTGGATGCCCGCAGGCGAGTACTGCTTCTCACGGTCGACGTCGAGCCGATACCAGGAGTTGCCGCCGTCGATCACCGTGTCGTCGGCGTCGAGGAGCGGGATCAGTTGTTCGAGCGTGTCACCGACGAATGCGGCGGGCACCATGATCCAGATCTTGCGGGGTGCCTCAAGACCATCGACGAGTTCCTGCAGCGATCGGGCACCGACGGCGCCCTCGCCTTCGAGCTCGGCGATTGGCTCCTCGTTGACGTCGTAGACGACACATTGGTGTTCGTCGCCCATCAATCGGCGCACCATGTTGGCACCCATTCGGCCCAACCCGATCATGCCCAGTTGCTCGTTCTTCATGTCACTCATGGTCGACAGGTTGCCACGGAATCTGCCCAGCGAGACCATGCTGTCCACGACTTCACGGCCTGTTCAGCTCAGTCGCCTTGCACGTCACGGTTCGGGAGGCCGGCGAGGGTGCCGTGTTCATCGAGGGCGTCGATGGCCGCACCGCCACCCAGCTCGCGGACGCGGTTGAAGATTCGTTGGCGAGCGGTTTGCACGTCCTCGCGTGGAGCGCCGCTGACTGCGAGGTGATCGAGTTCGTCGAGCCGCATGGCCACGTCACTCCAGGCATCGGGTGTCGACGTGATCCCGAGGTCTCGACGATGACTGTCGTCTGCTGCCAGGCGTCGGATCGACGTCATCTGGACAAGGTGCCGCGTGAGCGACCCGGGGTCGAACGTGGCGTCGGCTCGTTCGTTGCTGCTGTTCGTCGCACTGGCCAGGTGGGTGACGAACTTGGTCGAGGCATCGAACACCGCTTTCGAGGTTCCGCCGACGCCAGTCGCGACCTTGATGGCCGTGGCCAGCACGCCGAGGACCTGTCCCCGCTGCGCGGTTCGCGCTGCAGCTGCGAGGGCGGCCTCGAGATCTTCATTGCGGGCTGCGTCCCGGAGCAGGCCGGCGAGGTGTGCAGCCTCGGACAACGTTGTGCGCTCATACGCGACGTCCTCGGCGGTGGCTGCCAGCAGGATGCCGAGCAGCGAGACGGCCTCGGTGCCATGCAGTAGTGCTCCGAAGAAGTCGGTCATTTCCTCGTAGCTGGCGAGCGCGTCGTCGAACCCGTCGCCGTTGCGGTCGGCATGGATGCCCGATTCGGCCAACAACTCCACGCTGTCGGAGCCGTCGATCGAGTGGATGAACCTGGGGGCGTAGTGCTGCATGGCGATCGCCAGTCCGGCCGCGACGCCCGGCGGGAACCCGTCTCGATCGACCGGGAGCTCATTGGCCTGCTCGATGAACCAGCCGAATGCCTCGAATCCGTCGGCCTGGCGATCGGGTTTCGCCGATGGCGCACCGACCACTCCAGCGTGGATGAGCGCGGCGACACCTGCTGTGGCTGGGCGATTGGCCCAGGTGTTGAGACCTTCATCGAACGCGAGGATCCGATCAGCGACGTCGACGTCCAGGAGCATGTCGAGCGCCGCCACTGGATCGTCGGCGACGCGTCCCAGCAGTGCGTCGGTGAGTACCGCTCGTCGCAGGCCGCCGGGGCCCACATTGTCAGGCCGGCCGACGACCGAACGGGCAGCCTCGGCGACGAGGTGAGTCGGGAATGCTCCACGGGCAAGGAAAAGCAGCAGCACGTCGAGGTCGCCTGCAGTGCCGAGGAGCGCTGCTCCGAAGGTGGCGTCGTCCGCCACGCGAGCTTCGAGCTCGTGCATCAGTGGTGCCAGCGCGACGAGATTGCTGTACCCGACGTCGGGGTCGTCGTACCAGCCGGGAGTGGCGGCCCAGCCCTGGTTGAGGGCGAAGACCTCGGCGATGAGCTGATCGTCGCTCAGAGATGCGAAACGATCCGGGCTCGCTGAGAAGGTGTGCCATTCCATGAGCTGACGGGCCCGGCTGATTGCCTCCAGTCTGGAACGACTCCAAGTGATCATGACCTCGCTGGCGCGGATGGCAGTGACGAGCGGCATCCAGTGGTCTTCAAGGATTCGAACCGTGGCGAAGATGGAGTGCATCGCTCCTGAAGCAGCGGGGTCGTCGGAGTGCAGGCTGCGGAGGTCGGCGATGGCGCGACGCGTCTGCCAATCAAGCGCCTCGATGCGATCCGGGCGGTAGCCGACCGGCACCGTCAACGGACGTGGCCTGTGTGTAGCGCGGCGAGGTGTTCTGCTTCGGCGGCGCGTTGTTCGAGCAGGTAGGCCTGCCCGCGCAGATCATCGGCGTCGTGGTGGAGCCGTGCTTGGTGCGTCCGCAGGAGGTTGACGCAGAACTGCGGATGGGTGCCGCGCCAGGTCGATTCGTCCGCATGTTGGTGCAGGGACAGAACGGGTGAACGTTCGATCTCGATGGCGAGGTGGCGCAGGCGTCGTGCGTGCTGTCGCAACGCTTGAGCGGTGTGTTGTGACATGGCGCCTCCGGTGCTGGGCGCACCGCCGGTGGAGCGCCGTCACTCCTCCAGTGGGGCGGCGTCGGCTGGACGTGGAAGGCGCAGCAGGATGCGTCGATGTGGGATCGCGGTGTCGGCGTTCTCGAACTCACCGCTTGTGATCTCAAATCCGTGGGCGACGTAGAAGTTGAGTACGGCGGATCGAGCGTTGGCCCAGACGTGGTCAGCACCTGACTGGCGAGCGCGTTCAATGCCGGCGCGGAGCAGTTTCACCCCGAAGCCATGGCCACGCATGGCCGGGTCGGTCGCCATGCCGCGCAGTTGGATGCCGACATGGTGTGGCTCGAGATCCGGCGACGGTGAGGCCAGCCACGTCGAGATTGCGACGACCGCATCCACCTCCGCGACGCCGAGGTGCACGGTGGTGTGGAGGTCGTCACCGGACCATTCGACATCGGAAGACGGCGTGTCGGCTCGGAGTACCCGTCGACGGAGGTCGTGGGTCTGCGCTGCTGCCAGCTCGATCACGGTCGCGTCAGCCATTGATGTCGTCCATGTGTCGTGAGCGGTCGGCGATGGTTGCCGCTTCATCGGGGTCGTGGGTGACGAGGATTGCGGTGATCGCCAGGTCGGCGAGGAGCGCCGCGACATCGCTGGCGAGCCGATCGTGGAGCTCGCGATCGAGCCCGGTCAACGGTTCGTCGAGCAGGACAACGGTGGGTTCGACAGCAAGTGTCCGTGCGAGCGCAACCCGCTTCGCCTCGCCGCCCGACAGGGCGCCGACGTCGCGCGAACCGAAGCCATCGAGACCGACGCGTGCGAGCCAGTCGTCCGCGGTCGCCCGACGGACGGTTGCAGGTATTCCCGCCATCTTGAGTCCGAACGCGACGTTGTCGCCGACGGTGAGGTGCGGGAACAATTGATTGTCCTGAAAGACCATGCCGACACCGCGCTGGTACGTGGGCACGTTGGTGATGTCGTGGCCGCCGAGGGTCACTGTTCCTGCGTCGGGCACCATGATCCCAGCGATGACGCGAAGGAGGGTGCTCTTGCCGCTGCCCGATGGGCCGAGCACCGCCACCACTTCGCCCAGGTCGACCGCAATC
>CAXMZV010000236.1:0-6593 GCA_964199985.1 Candidatus Ilumatobacter isfjordensis
CGGCGCTCGCGCTCACGCTGATGGGTGAACAGGTGGCGCTCGAGGTGCTCGGGCGACGGGACGGCTCGCCCGAGGAGTACGCCTCGATCCTGTCGCCCATCTGGGAGTCCGTGCTCTTCGGCCATGACGGCCAGTGCTGACCGGCCCCGCCAACGCGGGTCGCTTGATGCCCGCGTCTGCCCATCGGAGGCATCACCGTCGGCGTTGTCGCTGTCTTCAGTGCTTGTCGACGAATGCGCTCACGTTGCTTCGTCTTCCATCGCGTCCGGCGGCGTGTGGGCGTCGACCCACCATTTCCAGACGACGTCGAGGCTGTCGAATGTGCAGTCGGCGCGTGCGCGGATTGCCGTGAATTCCAAAATCTTCGAAGTTTCGAAATCGCCGTTTCATCCCGAGTCGGCCCGAGAACTCAGCGGACTCAGCGACACTCGATGAACGGATGGGTCAACCCGCACCGTCGGCGGGGATTCCTGGCGGGCCGATGTCGACGGCCACTCCGTCGTCGTGGACCACCTGCCATTCCGGGAATCGCAAGGCCGCCAGCTTGCCGTCGTTGGCCTGTCGGCGACGCCTTGCGAGGTGGCGCTTCCCAACGCTGTAGTCGACGCAGTAGACGTTGTGGCGTAGGCCCATCCAGTCGTGCGGAGCCACTCCGGCCAGCACGTCCTGGCCGAAGACGCCGTATCGATCGGCCGGCGTGGAACTGAACGCCCGCCAGAAGTGACCGATCACGACCGGCTGGTGGTCCCGGTAGGTGTTCCACCACGGGATCCGCTCGGTCGTCCGCCACCGGCCGGCGCCGAAGTAGGAGGTTGTGGTCGACCGCGCCCGACCTTCGGTCAATAACCGGATCGGGTTGCCGTGTTGCCGTGCCAGTTCAGCCTCCGCATGTGCTGGCACGACCATCGCTTGAGCGGTCTCGACCGGGGCGACGGCGTGGAACACGACCCGTTCCGCTGCCAAGGCCGACTGGAGTACACCGTCCTGGGCGAGACCGACCAGGGTGGCGTCGTCGTAGCATTTAGAACGCGCTGCGATCCTCTCGGTGGATGCCGCCTCGCGAAGGGAATCTATCGACGGGCCGTCCCAGCAGGCATGCACCACGCGCAGCGCCTCGTTCTCGAGCGCCAGCGGCTGACCCTCCATGAACCGGAGATACGGCCGCCGTCGAGCTTCGTCGGCCCGACGAGAATCGTAGGTTTCAGCCGGTTTTCCGTCGGGCGGATCGAGGAGCCATCCATTGCCGTGGCCGTAACGATCAACCAGGATGTTGAGCTCGTGGTTGCCCAGCACGCACTGGGCAAGATCTCGATCGACGAGGTCGATCACCAGGTCCATGACTGCCGGGCTGTCGTGGCCGCGATCGACCAGATCCCCGAGGAACACCAGTCTTCGACCCTCAGCGTTGACACCGTCTCCGTCGTAGCCGAGGAGTTGCAGCAACCGTACGAGAGCGTCGTATTCGCCGTGAATGTCGCCGACGATGTCGATCGGACCTTCGAACAACGGGCGCACCAGGCTCATCACGGGGAGAGCCCGGGCAACGCGCGAATCCGGTCGAGCATGATGAAGAACTCATCGACGGTGTCATCGAGGGGGCCGTTGTTGGGACACATCAGCAGAGGCACCTGGAACTCCTCGAAGTCGCGGACCATCTGCTCGTGGAGCGGGATGGGGTCGTTGAGGATGTGATTCTCGCGGCTGGTGGCGGAGAGTCTTGCCAGGATCACCTCCTCGTCGGCCCTCACCCAGACCATGACGAAGTCCTGGCCGATACTGCCCATCTCGTCGTACAGAAATTGACGAAATCGCCGGAAGTGGAGGGTGTCATCGAACACGATGTTCGGGTGGTTCGCCAGCAGCTGGCGCACCTGGACGATGGCCTCTCGGTAGAGCTCGGCGCGGGTGTCGAGATCAGGAGGAATCCCCTCGGCCAGCTTGCGGGCGTTGTCGGGGTCGCGCCCGTACACGTCCTTCTTGATTTCGTCGAGATCGAAGTAGAGATAGTCGAGCCGTTCGGCGATGCAGCGAGCCACGCTCGACTTTCCGGCCCCGATCAGACCGCCGACGAAGATGATCATGGTGCCTCCCGCCGTACCCGCTCCGCTCGCCCTCTACTCATGGCCCTGGCTGCGTCAGGCTCGCACTGGCTGTGTCCCTCTCCATCTCTACAGCATGGCGGACTCGGCGAAGGCATGTGGAAGTTGCGCACTATGTGCGCAAGATTCTCATGCCTTCGCCGAGTCTGGCCCCCTCGGAACCGGCCGCCACACGCCGTTCTGCCGACGCGCTGGTTCGCCCTGACCAACGGCATGGACGGTTCCGTCGCCGATGACCGCGCCGCCGCACTCGGGCAGACCCCACAGGTCGAGATCTTCCGGAGTCGGCCAGCCGCGATCCGAGCCTGCGGTCCAGTGGGGGAGTGCCAGCCCGTCGACGAGGCCGAGCCCGTCGACGGCGTTGGCCCGACCGCCCGGCTGCACCATTCGCGAGCACAGCACCATCGCTCCGGCCGACGCACCCGAGATCGCGGCCCCGCCTGCGTGCATCTCGACCACTCGTTCCTCGATCGGGCCGGACAGGACCTCGCGCAAGCTCTGAGGCGAGCCGCCGGGCAGCACGATGAGCGACACGTCGTCGGTCAGCGCATCGAGAGCTGCATCGACTCCGTCGCGCGGGTCGAGAACCACGACGACGTGGGCGCCGAGTGCTTCGTAGTGGCGGCGAGCTCGGGTCGATGCGCCGGCATAGTCGGACCCTGGCCGCGCCGCCCCGGCGAGCACGGCGACCTGGCCGGGCCCCGCAAGGCGCAACACCTCGGCATCCATCTCCCGACACTCGGTCGTGAACTCGCGCCCACCCTGCAAGCAGATCACTCCGGCCATCGGACGATCATCGCGCTGCGCCGACACGAGTGCTCATCTCCACGACGAGAGTCGAGTGAACTTCACGACCTGAGCGCCTGCTGGCATAGCGTCGAAGAGTGGACGATCTCGTCGATGCCCTGACCGCTTCGCTCGGTACTCGACCCACCCGAGTCGTTCGACTGTCCGGCGGTGACAACGCCGCGTCGTACCGGTTCGACTTCGAAGATGGGCGCGTCGTCTTCGCGAAGACACACCCGGCGCCACCCGAAGGGTTCTTCAGTCGCGAAGCGGGCGATCTCTCTTGGCTCGGAGCAGCGAACGCACTTCCTGTCCCGGCGGTGTTGGCGGTCGCCGACGATCCGGTGGCGTTTCTGGCGCTCGAATGGATCGAGCCGGGAAGTCGAAACCGATCCGGCGATGCCGTGTTCGGTCGAGGACTCGCGGCCTTGCACCGTGCCGGTAACGGTTCGTTCGGTCGGCAGGACTGCCGCACCACCGGTTCGCTCGGTTTGCCCAACGATCCCGCCGACACCTGGGCGAAGTTCTACGCGCAGTGTCGCCTGCTACCACTCGCCCGCATCGCTCTCGACCGACAGGCGCTGCCTCGCGACATCGTCGCTCGACTCGAGCGAATCGCGGATCGCCTCGTTGAGCTCGGCGGACCGCCCGAACCACCGGCACGGCTACACGGCGATCTGTGGGCCGGCAACCGCATGATCGACGCCAGTGGCGTCAGCTGGTTGATCGACCCGGCCGCGCACGGCGGTCACCGCGAGTTCGACCTTGCCATGATGCGGTTGTTCGGCGGTTTCGGTTTGTCTGCGTTCGACGCGTACAACGACGCGTTTCCGCTCGCCGACGGCTGGCAACAGCGCGTGCCGCTGCACCAGCTCGCACCACTGGTCGTGCACGCCATCAAATTCGGGGCCAGCTACGTCGTCGCCGTTTCCGAGGCTCTCGATTCGATCGACTGATCCAGCGGTCTCGATTTCGGCCAGTCAGACGACCTGGGTCACGCCGGGGGTGCCGGCGATGACTTCCCACATGGTGGCGTCGACGACGGCGGAGTCTTCATCGAACTGATCGGTCACGGTTCGGTACGTGGAGAGCCAACGCTCGGGCGTGACCTCGCAGACCGTGTAGCCGCGCTGCGCATCGAACCATTTCAGATGCGGATTCGCGCTCAGCGCGGCCTCCACGAGCTGCGCGACCACGGCATCGTCGTCGAAGAACGACGACGAGATGCTCGACGCCATGAACTCCGCGCCGATCACCGGGAGCGAGCGGTCGAACGGATCAGCACGCAGATCTGCGACCGCGGCCGAATGGAAGTCACCAGACAGCACGACGAGGTTGTCCGCAGTGCTGCTGAGCGCCGTGAGCACAGCCTCGCGTTCGCCTGCGTACCCATCCCAGGTGTCGACGACCACGACGGGAGGCTCGGCATCCACCACGGCATTTCCGCCGAACATGAACACCTGCTGCGCGAGCACGTCCCAGATCGCCGTCGACGACGCGACGCTGTCAAGCAGCCAGTCGCGCTGCGCGACGCCGAGCATCGTCTGATCGGGCGACGCCGCAAGCTCTTCGTCACGAACTTGCACCGCCGACCCCAGCACCTCGACGAAGGGAGCACTGCGCTGCTGGTCGGCACGGTACTGACGTGTGTCGAGCACATAGAACTGCACGAGGTCGCCATGTGCGAACGAACGGTAGATGTCGTAGTCGGGCCCGTCGGGCGGGTCGAGGCGAACCGGCATGTGCTCGTACCACACCTGGTAGCCAGCAGCTCGTCGAGCGAGGAAGGCCTCACGTTCAGCGTCTTCTTCGCTACTGGCCGCGGCGTAATCGTTGTCGACCTCGTGGTCATCCCACGTGATGATCCACGGCACGAGCGCATGCGCAGCCTGCAGGAGGGGATCGGTGCGATACAGCGCGTATCGCTCGCGGTACTGCTCGACCGTCTCGCACTCGAAGTCCTGACCGGTCGTGCGTCCGCGCTCGTCGGCGTACCCGCCGGTGGCGTACTCGTAGATGTAATCGCCGAGGAACACGAACGCGTCGATGTCGCCCTGTTCAACGAGTTCCCGGTATGCGGCGTAGTACCCCTGCTCCCAGTTCTGACATGAGGAGAACGCGAATCGGAACCGCTCCGGTGTCGTACCTGGCGCGGCGAACGTGCGGGTGCGAGCCGGAGCGGTCTCGAAGCCGTCGAGCATGAATCGGTAGAAGTACTCCGTGTCGGGGGCGAGACCGTTGGCATCGACATGTACCGAGTGGCCGAGCGCAGCAACTGCGGTGCCGACTCCGCTGGCCACGACATCGCTCATCTCAGCGTCGGCAGCGACCTGCCATCCGACCTCGATGTCGACATCGCTGAGCTCGTCGGCGAGCGGCTCGGTGGGGAACAGGCGAGTCCACAAGATGACCGAATCCGTGAGGGGGTCGCCCGACGCGACGCCCAACGTGAATGGGTCAGACGCGACCGTGGGAACCGTCGTCGATGTCGTGGTTGGTGACGTCGTTGGGGCTGCTGTCGTCGGGGTTGCTGTCGGCGGCGGACTGGTCGCGCTCGTCGTCGCCGTGTCGGCATCTCCGCTGTCGGAGCAGGCCGCCAGCGCCGCTGCAATGGTGCCGGCGAGGAATCCTCGCCGAGTGACTCGTGATCTCGGGCTTCCGTCCATGGCAAACCTCCAGAACTCCGACACTACGGACTCAGCGAGCCGGCGAAGAGGGCCAGAAGCCCCGAAGCGTCAGTCGGGTTCGTGGAGGCCCGAGTTCGATGTGGGAGCGGTCAGCGGATGTTGCCGCGGGCGGTCGGGAGCGCTTCGAGGCGTTCGGGATCAATCGGCTCACCGGTGTCTTCGTCGAGACCGTAGGTGCCGTCGTCGATTCGCTGGAGTGCTGCAACGACCTCGTTGCGAGCCGTCTGGATCTCGGCTTCCTGCCGCAGGTCGGTGTCGACCCTCGCCGTGTCCTGTCCGGCATCACCGGTGAGCTTGTCGATCGGCCCGTCGGAACGCCGCTCGCCGTCGATCTCGCCGTACTGGCGGTCGAGTCGCTCCAGCTCGGCGAGAAGGTGTTGGCGGGCTTGCTCCAGATCGGTTTTGGACATCCGCTGAGCATTCCACAGACCTTCGCGGCGGTCAATCATCGTGAAGCGGGATGGGCGTGGTGAAAATCGGTGCGTCATGCGCGAGACGCGGAAGGCATGTGGAAGTTGCGCAGATTGTGCGCAAGATCTACATGCCTTCGCCGGGGCCTGAGGCGTCTGGCGGTTCGTCTGCGACGCCGAGCGCAGCTTCGAGTCGCGCCAATCGTTCCTCGAGCTCGGTGACCCGGTGTGCAAGCGACGGCCCTGCGGTGCCAGCGGCCGCCGGTTCGGCTGCGAAATCGTTCACGTCAGGCACCGTCTCGCCGAGCAGATGCGCCCAACGATCTTGGCTCTGACCGGAGCCTCGGCCGATGTTGACCACGAACGGATCGGCTCCGTCAGCGAGCCCAGCCAGGACTGCGTCGACGTCGTCGAGCGCTTCGAAACCCGAACCCTGCGATGTCGGGTAGCGCTCGGTCCGCGTCTTCAGCTCGCCTGGCGACTGCGGGCCCCGCAACATCATCACGGCGAGCAGCGCGAGCTGGTCATGATCCAGCGCCAATGCGTCGGGCAGGATGTGCCGGTGCTTGTCCGATCGGCCGCTGCCGTTGGTTCGAGCCAGCCCGTTCTGG
>CAXMZV010000237.1:0-6547 GCA_964199985.1 Candidatus Ilumatobacter isfjordensis
GCACTGCAACCATCGAAGATGGCGTGCTCACCGTGGCCACCGGCAACCCGGCCTTCTTCCCGTGGGTCATCGACGACACGCCCGAGTCGGGCGAGGGCTTCGAGGCTGCCGTTGCCTACGCAGTGGCTGCGGAAATGGGCTACGAGGGCGATGCCGTGAAGTGGGTCCGCACCGACTTCAACGCCGCCAGCCAGCCCGGACCAAAGGACTTCGATTTCAACCTCCAGCAGTTCTCGATCACCCCGGAACGAGCAGAGAGCATCGACTTCTCGCTCCCCTATTACACCAGCAACCAGGCCATCGTCGCCCTCGTCGGCTCCGCCGCTGACGGTGCCACCACAATCGCTGACCTGAAGGACGTGAAGTTCGGCGCTCAGGCGGGCACCACCAGCCTCGAGTTCATCACCGATGTGATCCAGCCCACGCAAGAAGTGTTCGCGTACGACGACAACGTGGGCGCCAAGGCCGCACTCGAAGCCAACCAGATCGACGCCGCTGTGTTCGACCTCCCGACCGCGCTCTTCGTGTCAGGCGTCGAGATCGAGGGCAGCGCGGTGATCGGCCAGTTCCCAGCGGAGTCCGGTGAAAACTCTGACCAGTACGGCATGGTCCTCGAGAAGGACAGCGCTCTGACCGGCTGCGTCGACGGCGCGATCCAGACGATCACCGACGACGGCACGCTCGCCGCCATCCAGACGCAGTGGCTGGCCGACAACACGGGCGCCCTCGTCATCTCCGAATGAACCCCGAGTTACGTCTGGGGTCTGACCCCAGACGTAACTTGTGTTCGACATGAATCAGCGGACCCGCCGCGAGGCGTACGAACAGCGTCAGCGGCGACGATCGCTGATCATTGCCTTCCTCAGCACGTCAGTCGTGGTGGGCGCAATTGTTGTGCTCGTCCCGCTGTTGCCGCGGTGGGACCGCGTTCGCAGGTCGTTCTTCGACCGCGAAATCTTCGCCGACTCGTTTCCGCGACTCCTCGATGCATTCTGGCTTGACGTGCAGATCTTTCTGTGGTCGGTGCCCCTGATCTTTGCCTTGTCGCTGTCGATCGCCGTTGCACGTAATACCCGCTCCCCTGCGCTGTTTCCACTGCGGGCCGGAGCGGTGGTCTACACCGACGTGTTCCGCGGCGTTCCCGTCATCCTCACGATCTTCCTGATCGGCTTCGGCGTTCCCGGTCTGTTCGACTCGCGGGCATGGAGCAACCCGCTCATCTGGGGTACGGCTGCGCTCGTGCTGTCGTACTCGGCGTACGTGTCGGAGGAGATCCGGGCCGGCATCGAAGGCGTCCACGAGAGCCAGCGAGCCGCAGCACGCTCGCTCGGAATGAGCACGAGTCAGACATTGTCCACCGTCGTGTTGCCCCAAGCGCTTCGACGGATCGTTCCGCCGATGATGAACAGCTTGGTCTCCCTGCAGAAGGACGTCGCACTGGTCAGCCTGATCGGACCAATCGAGATTCTCCGCCAGGCCGGGCTCGACAAGTCGAAGTTCGCCAACTTCACCCCGTACGTCGCCGCTGCCGTGATCTTCCTCGCCGTCACGATTCCGTGCACCCGCATCGCCGACTACCTCCTCAACCGTGAGCGCCGCCGCACCGGCGCAACGGCGGTGTCATGACCGACTCCGCGACTCCCGCTCTGGCCAGCTCGGCAAAGCTCTCACTGCGTAACGTCCGCAAGGCCTTCGGCACCAACACCGTGCTCGACGGCATCGATCTCGACGTCGCCGAGGGCGAAGTCATCACCCTGATCGGCGCGTCGGGATCGGGCAAGTCGACGCTGCTGCGATGCACCAATCTGCTCGAACCGCTCGATGACGGCGAGATCTACTTCGATGGTGTCGACATCGCCGAGCCTGGCCTCGACCCCGACCCGATCCGTCGACGCATCGGCATGGTGTTCCAAAGCTTCAACCTGTTTCCTCACATGAGCGTCACCAAGAACGTCGCGATCGGTCCCCGCAAGGTGCTCGGTACCAGCAAGGCCACCGCAACCTCAGCCGCCGTCGAGATGCTCACGCGACTGGGTCTGGCCGACCGGGCCGACGCCTACCCCGATCAGCTGTCGGGTGGCCAACAGCAACGAGTGGCGATTGCCAGGTCGCTCGCGATGAATCCCGAGGTGATGTTGCTCGACGAAATCACATCAGCGCTCGACCCCGAACTCGTCGGCGAGGTACTCGACGTCGTCCGCGACTTGAAGGCCGACGGCATGACCATGTTGTTCGCCACCCATGAGATGGCGTTCTGTCGGGAGATCAGCGACCGCGTGTGTTTCCTCCACCAGGGCCGCATCCTCGAACAGGGCCCGCCTGAACAGATCTTCGGCGACCCGCAGGAAACCCGCACCCGCGAGTTCCTGCAACGAGTCATCGACGCCGGAAGACTTTGAGACTCATCTCCGCCCCCAGAGCGCAGCGATGTCGGGCGACAGCCCGACGACCGACGAGCAACGAAGCAGCCGTCGGAACGACGGAGTCGTTCTGACCGACGAAGCCGGTCAACCAGTCACTCCGCAGACCAGGTCGCGGTTGATGCACATGGCGACCTCGCCTTCGAGCTTGTCCTGATCCCAAACGTTCCAGAAGTCGGCGTGAGCCGTGGCGACATCGCCAGAGACGAGTGAGAGTCCATCGGGCGCGACTGGCGGATAGTCGATCCCGATCGTGAGCTGCGGCAGGGCGACCGGGTGCGAGTCAGGGCAGCCACCGTCGTTGTCGGCGTTGCTGTAGCGCACGTGCGCCGAGGCACCGAACGTTGTGAGGCGCTCACCGTCCCAGCAATCGGGGAACACCACGATCATCCGCAAGGTGGACCCCTCGGCGCACTGAGACGGGCGATCGTTGCGAGCGGCGCCGGTGCCGCAGGACCAGGCAACGATGTCGGTCGACTGTGCCTTCTGTGAGGTCGAGTCTCCACCAATGAGCATGAGGCCTGCCGGGTATGCCACCACGTCAGCCGGGTCGACACCCTGGCCCGGCCGGTAGTACGCCGCCATCTTGACCGGCTCGACGACCTTGCCCTCAGCGTCGAGCAGCGCCGGCGCCCAGTATGACGCTGTGTCGCGCCGCTGATCGCATGACGTGTCGGCAGCGAGCATGCGCTCGTTGTAGGCGGGGTCGGAGTCGACGGCACTGTTACCGAAAAACATGTGCAGATGGCTCTTGCCCGGCTGCCACGGCAACACGATCGGATCATCGAACGCCAGATGACTCAGCTCGCACTCGACGACAAATTGCGCCACCCGCCCCTGCGGGCCACGGCGCTCTGGATCAGGATCAACAGGGCTACTCGTCGTGCCAGACGACCCACCACACGCCGCGAGCAGCACGCCGGCAATCGCGAGCCAGCCCACAACACGTCGCCGACCTGCCAGACCCATCGGCGTCAGGCTATGAGCGCGCTGCTGATGGGTCATGGCGGGTGATCAGAATTTCGCTGTGAGGTACTGGCTGAGTCAGGTCCCGGGGGCCGCCGGGACCTCGATCGCATCGATGTCGACGTCGACCACGATATTGGTGGCGGGAACAGCCGGTGCCGTCTCGGCGTCGGGCATGTTCTCGAGTTCCGGCGGATCCGGCAGCTCGGCGACCTGGTAGTCGACCGACGGCGGCGCAGTCTCGGCATCGATGATCCACTGAATTGCGTTCAGCGGGTCGACGGTCCAGTCGCCGGAACCTTCATCTTCGCATGGAGCAAGGGTCTCGAGGTTTGCCGGAGCCGTGGTTTCGAACGTGTTGCCCGAGAAGCAGTTGCGGAGGTCTTCGGTCGGCGTGTTGAGGCCGAACACTGCGAGGTCGCCCTGACCGCTGGCGCTGACGACATTGTCGGTGACCACATTGTCGTACGCCTCCCAGACCAGGGAGTCGGGGATCTCATCGGCTGGCGGCTGCTCACGCTGCTCTGCGCAGGTGACGGTCCACTCGTCCTCGGTCGGCAGGTCATCGTTGGCTCCGTCTTCGGGGAACGGGATGAGGCTGATGCCGGTCTTGTCGTGACCGAACACGAGGTTCTTGCTGATCACGTTGCCGATGCCGCCCGGAGCGATGATGCCGTTGCCCATCACGAGGATGGCGTTACCGATTGCTGGTGTGTCCGATTGATTGTTGTTGTGAACGATGTTGCCGACAATCGTCGTGTCGCGCTCCGGATAGCAGAGCTCATAACTTCCGGAGTTCGGCACGATGCCGGCCCGGTTGTTGCGGAACGTGGAGTTCATCACGACCATGTTGCCGCCGGAGTTGGTACCCGAGTAGCCGAGGCCGTTGTGCTCTGCAATGACATTGTCGATCAACGAATCACACGGGAAGCATTGACCGACGTAGAAGCCAGCGTCAGGGCTGCCTGATCCGTAGGAGTTGTCGATCTGGCCGTTGATCGAGTCGAAGGCGTAGACACCGTAATCGCCGTTGCGGATGGCGGTGATGTACGACGCTCGGTACCCAACAGCCGAGGTGAAGAACACGCCGTTGCTCGTGTAGTTCTGCGCCGTGAGGTTCTCGACAACGACGCCCTTTGCGCCGAGGACGCGGACGCCATTGTCCATTTCGAACTGACCATCGAGCACGACGCTCGCACGGTCGGTGCCGCGGATCGTGATCTCATCGGTGACGACGTTGACCGCTTCGTTGTATGTGCCCGGGGACACGAGGATGAGGTCGCCAGGCGCAGCGTCGTCGACGGCCTCCTGGATCGCGGCGAAGTCATCCGGCACACGAAGGATTCCGTCAGACGGCGGATCGGTCTCGACCGGAGCATCGGTCTTTGCTGCCGCATCGGTCTCGACCGGCGCATCCGTTTCGACGGGTGCGTCGGTTTCGACCGGCGCCTCGGTCTCCGTTGGTGCGCCAGTCTCGACGGCTGCGTCGGTGGCCGGCGCAGCGTCGTCGCTCGACCCTCCGCACGCAGCAAGCGTGACGATGGCGGCGAGCGCCACTGCGAGTTTGCGATTCATGTATCCCCCTGGGTGACGTGGCGCCTGGCACCAATTCGTCCCGTTGTTCTGGCTTGATGTTGGCAGATCAGGCTTCGACGGCCAAGACCGTCACCGAGCCGACCATGCCGACGGTCTTCGTTCCGTGGATGGAGCAGTAGTAGGGGAACATGCCCGGCGTGTCGAAGACGTAGCGGTACTCGTCGCCCGGCGTGAAGTCTGCGGTGTCGATCCCCCACGCCTGCGACTCGTCGACCGGCAGCACGTTGTGGTCGTTGCGACCGCTGCTGGTCCACCACACCTCGGTGCCTGCGACTACTTCGATGTCGGCGAGTCGGAATGTGTTGTCGAGCGACCTGACCTGGACCACTTCCCCATTGGGCGCTGCAGGAGCAATCGTGGTCGTCGATGGCAGCGTCTCGCCTGGCTCGACTGCCGGTCCGGTGGTGGTCGGCGGCAAGGTGCGCTCGGGGCCTGGTGGTTCGTCGGCGGACGCGGTGTACACGTCGTTGCCGTCTGGACCACAGGCGCTGACGAGGAGGAGGAGGAGGAGGAGGAGGAGGAGGGCGGCTGCGGCGAGCAGGGGGCGCGCGGTCACTGATCTCCCATGAAGGCGTCGCCGAACTCGTCGCGCAGTGTCTTCTTGCTGAACTTGCCGACGCTGGTCTTCGGCACCTCATCAATCCACTGGACTCCCTTGGGGAGCTGCCATTTCGCCACCTTGTCGGCGAGGTGTTCGATCACCTCATCCTCAGTCAGCGTGTCGTCGGAACGCACGACACACGCCAGGGCCGCCTCACCCCACTTGGGATGAACGATGCCAACCACCGCGGCTTCCGCGACCTTGGGGTGCGACATGATCTCGTTCTCGAGTTCGACCGACGAGATCCATTCGCCGCCCGACTTGATGAGGTCCTTGGTACGATCGACGAGCCGGATCCGTCCGCGAGCATCCACGGTTGCGACGTCGCCCGTCTTCAGCCAACCGTCGTCGGTAAAGCTCTCCTTCGAGCGCGAATCGTCGTAGTAGTCGGCCGCAATCCAGTTGCCGCGGCACTGCAGCTCGCCGCTCGCCTCCCCGTCCCATGCGACCGGGTCGGTGGAATCGGGCTCGACAACCCTGGCCTCGACGCCGAACGAGATGCGGCCGACTTGGGTACGCAGATCGGCCTGCTCATCGATCGAAAGTTCCTGCTGATCGACATCGAGGTGGCAGACCGAAGCGATCGGGCTGGTCTCAGTCATTCCCCACGCCTGCAGAATCGGCAGACCGGTCTGTTCGCGGTACGCCTCGGACAGCGAGCGCGGCACTGCGGAGCCGCCACACGGAATCGAACGCAGCGATGATGTGTCACGGTCCTTCAGTTCCGGCAACACGGCCATCCAGATGGTCGGCACACCAGCAGCAACGGTGACGTTCTCGTTCACGATCAGGTCGGCCAGTGCCGGCCCCGACAGGTCCGCGCCGGGCATCACCAGCGTGGCGCCGGTCGCAACGGCGGCATGCGCCAAACCCCACGCGTTGGCGTGGAACATCGGGACGACGGGCAAGATCACATCGGACTCCCGGACACCAAGGCTGTCGACCATCATCGCGCCGGCGGTGT
>CAXMZV010000238.1:0-6533 GCA_964199985.1 Candidatus Ilumatobacter isfjordensis
CATCCCGCCTTGGCCGTCGGCCGCGCCCCCGGTGGCAGGCGCGGACCGCGCGCTCGGAGCAGGCCCGACGCCGAGCGTCGGGTGATCCATCGGCGGGAACAGATCGCCGATCAATGCGGCGGTACCCGTGTTGTCGATGAACTCGCCTTCATCCTCCTTTGTGTAGCCGACCACAACCACGACGAGGTCGGCATCCGCCGCGATCACCGCATCGTCGTCGGAGTGCGCGACTCGATCGGCACCGAACCGCTCGCGTAGACCGTCGAGCGGCGTGACCACATTGGTCGCCTTGACATCGCTCGATCCGCCGTCGCCCAGGTTCTTGACCGCAGCCAACCGACCGAGCACCGCGACCTTGGACACCATGTCGACCGACACAGGCAGCAGGTCGCCGTCATTGCGCAGCATCACCGTGGCCGCTGCTGAAACGGTTCGAGCGAGGGCCCGGTGCGATGCGCAGTTGACGATGCTTGGGTCGGGCGCCTGCGCGAACACGTCGGCGAAGCGGAGCAGTGTGGCCACGATCCGCTCGACCGAGATATCGACGTGGTCCTCGGCGAGATCGCCCGCCTCGAGTGCGTCGGCGAGGTGGAGCGCTCGCTGTTGCTGGAACGGCATCTCGATGTCGAGGCCAGCGCGTACGGACTTCGCCGCGGCGCGCAGCCCGAAGATGAAATCGCTGATGACAAAGCCGTCCCATCCCCACTCGTCGCGAAGGACCGCCGTGAGCAGCGTCTCGTTCTCACCACACCACTCGCCGTTCAACGAGTTGTAAGCACTCATCACCGATCCGACGCCCTCGCCGGCGACACGCTCGAAGTGAGGAAGGTAGACCTCGTGCAGAGCCCGTTCGTCGGCAATCACATCGACAGAGAACCGGGCGTTCTCCATCGAGTTCACCGCAAAGTGCTTCATACAGGCAATGACGTGGCGCTGCAGACCTCGCGTGAAGTTCTGCGCCATCACGCCGACGTGATGCGGATCCTCGCCGTACGTCTCCTGCGCTCGGCCCCACGCTGGATGACGGAGCAGATTCATGCACACCGCACCAGTGAACGTCGCACCACTGGCGCGGAGTTCGGCACCGATCGCCTCGCCGACCTGTTCCTCGAGTTCCGGGTTGAACGTAGCGCCACGCGCCATGCTGACCGGGAAGGCCGTCGCATCGGCGATCACACAGCCGCGAGGGCCATCAGCGAACTGAATGCCGGGAATGCCGAGGCGGTCGACCTGCGCCGCGGGCCACGGGTGGGCGTAGTAGCCGCCCGATGTCATGTCGAAGAGCCCGGGCCAGAACGGCGTGTCGCCATCGAGGCAGCCGAGCTTCTCATCCAGCGTCATCGAGGCAACCAAGGCCGCTGCTTCCTCGTGCCGATCGGCCCCGTCGGCAATGCGTTGGACGGCCGCAGCAAAGTCGGTGCTCATCGGCGAAGACTGCCACAATGGGCCCATGCCCGGCGCCTTCCTGCACCCATTCTCCAAGCCAAGCCGTGAGCGCTTTCCGACGATCACTCACGGCAAGGGATCGCTCGTCTGGGATCACACCGGCCACGAGATGATCGATGCAATGGCCAGCCTCTGGTATTGCCAAATCGGCCATGGACGCGGCGACATGGCCGATGCCATTGCCGGTCAAATCCGTCAGATCGAGGCGTACTCATGCTTCGATCCGTTCACCAACGGCCCGGCCGACGAACTGGCCGAGAAGATCGCCAGTCTGACTCCGATGCCCAATGCCCGGATCTTCTATACCAACTCTGGTTCCGAGGCAGTCGACTCGGCAATGAAATTGGCCCGGCTGACCCAAGTGCTCGATGGTCAACCCGAACGCCGCTTGATCATCTCCCGCGTCCGCGGGTACCACGGCACCAACTACGGCGGCACCAGCGCGCAGGGGCTTCCGCTCAACAAGGAGGGCTACGGAACCCTGCTCGACGACGTCGTGCAGGTACCGGCTGACGACATCGAGGCGCTGTCGATGCTCATGGCCGAACACTCGAACCGCGTCGCCGCCGTCCTCACCGAACCTGTCCAGGGCGCGGCGGGCGTGTACCCACCAAGTGAGGGCTACCTCGCCGAAGCCCGCCGGTTGTGCGATCAACACGGCGCGCTCCTGATCTTCGATGAGGTGATCACCGGGTTCGGTCGCCTCGGCACCTGGTTCGCCGCCGAACACTTCGACGTGGTCCCCGACCTGACCACGTTTGCCAAGGGCGTCACTTCGGGCTACATGCCGCTCGGCGGTGTCATCGTCGGCGAACGAGTCAGCGAAGCCCTCGAATCCGACCGCGACTTCCTCCTGCGCCACGGTTACACCTATTCCGGTCACCCAACAGCGTGCGCGGCCGGGCTGAAGAACATCGAAATCATCGAGAAGAACAACCTGCTCAAGGCTGCCAGCGGCATGGGCTATCGACTCGAGCGTGGGCTCCGGGCCATCGCCGACGACGGCGACGTCGACCACGTCCGCGGCATGGGCGCAGTGTTCGCCGTGGGATTGCGCGAGGACCAGAACGCCATGCAGTTGCGTGATGCGATGATCCAAGCCGGGGTGATCACCCGAGCGATCGGCACCGACACCATCACCTACTGCCCGCCGTTCGTCACGACCGACGAACAGATCGACACGATCATCGACGTGCTCGCCGAGGCTGTTGCGTGACCCTCCCCCGCTGGACGCACATCGCACTGCAAGTGGGCGACATCGATGCGAGCATCGCGTGGTATACGGCGCACACGCCGCTCGAACTCCTCGACAAGCGCGAGGACGCCAACGGGTTCGGCGCCTGGCTCGGGCACCGCGACAACCCTGACGCGCCGTTCATCCTCGTGCTCGCCCAATTCTTGGCGGGTCGGAGCCCATACGGCGACGATCCGAGTCGGATTGGGCCGTTCGGCCACCTCGGCATCGAACTCGAAACGCGTGAGGCCATCGACGCTGCCGCCGCAACTGCCGAAGCAGGTGGTTTCCTGCAGTCGCCCGCGGTCGATCTCCCGCCGCCAATCGGTTACGTCTGCATGGTCAACGACCCCGACGGCAACACCATCGAGTTCAGCCACAACCAAGGCGTGTTCGACTTCGCCCAAGAACACATGCGCTAGCGGTCATCCTGTGCGAGCCACAGAGTGACCGGCTCAGGCGTTGCGGAGGAGGTCGATCAAGCTGCTGGTGTCCCAGCGGTCGCCGCCGCGGGCAACGACCTGCTTGTACATCTGATCGACGACGGCGGTGATGGGCAGGCGGGCACCGTTGCGCTCGGCCTCCTCGAGGCAGATGCCCAGGTCCTTGCGCATCCACTCGACGGCGAACCCGAAGTCGAACTCGCCATCGGCCATCGTGCCCGCCCGGTTGTCCATCTGCCAGCTCTGCGCCGCACCCTTGCCGATGACGCCGACGACCTCGGCGATGTCGAGGCCAGCGCGCTCGGCGAAGTTCAACCCTTCGGCGAGCCCTTGCACCGCGCCAGCGATGCAGATCTGATTGACCATCTTGGTGAGCTGGCCAGATCCTGACGGACCCAGGAGTGCGCACTGCTTGGCGAACGCATCGATCACGGGCACCACCCGCTCGTAGACCTCGACGTCGTCACAGCCGCACATCACGGTGAGCTGTCCATTCTCGGCGCCAGCCTGGCCACCGGACACCGGCGCATCGACGAACCCGATCCCCCGCTCCTCGCACGCCGCTGACAATTCACGGGCAAGGCTCGCTGACGCCGTGGTGTGATCGACGAGGATCGATCCGGGAGCCATCGTCGACAACACACCTGTCTCGCCGAACACGACCTCGCGCACGTCGTCGTCGTTGCCGACGCACATCATCACCATGTCGGCGCCTTCCGCAGCCTCAGCCGGCGTCGGTGCGGCCTGACCACCGTTCAGCGCCACCCATGCCAACGCCTTTGCTGCTGTGCGGTTGAAGACCACGAGGTCGTGACCGGACCGCTTCAGGTGGCGCGCCATGGGAGCCCCCATGACGCCTGTGCCGAGAAAGGCGATCTTCTTGTGGTCGTCTGCGGGGTTCTGGCCTGAGGCCGGTGCGGTGTCGTCGCTCATGACCAGATTCTTTCAGGTCACGACCGCACGTACGTCACCGCCTCCCCAGAGTCCCGCTGTCACTCGGAAACCACACCGGGCGGCGCGGAGTTTGCGAGACTGCATGCATGGCGACCGCAGCGCGTTCTTGGACGGTGACGACGTGGAACGTGCACGGGTCGGCCAAGCCCGATACCGAAGCGCTCGCAGATGCGCTCGCAACCGAGTCACCCGATGTGGTGCTGCTGCAGGAGATCAGGCAGAGCCAGGCGCGCCAGATCGCCGAACGGCTCGGTATGCGGTACACCTGGGCGCTGAAGCACTATCCGTTCACGCCGCTGCTCAGGGATGCCGCCGAAGGCCTGGCAGTCATGACACCCCACGCACTCGACGCTTCCGGGCACAGCGAGATCAGCCAGGGGCGAACGAAGTGGCGCTCCAAACGTCGCATTGCCCAGTGGTGCCTGGTCGGCCGTCCGGACACGTCGGCGTATCGCATCTACAACCTGCACTTGTCATCCGGCGACGAGGGCCCTGCCCGACGCGCCGAGGCCGTTGTCGTGAACGAACTCATCTCAGCTCACGGCGACGTTCCCCCAGCGATCGTCGGCGGAGACTTCAATGACGACACTGATCCAAGCATCGTTGACGCGCTGCGCGGCATCGAGCACATGACGCCACCAGCGACCCACCCGGCGGAAGCGCCGGTGCAGGTCATCGATCACGTCCTGCTCCCCGCCGATGCCGCAAAGGTGTCGACCACGGTGCCAGCAGGCGGGCCCACATGGGCGGCACTGTCAGATCACCTGCCGGTGACGGTGCGATTCGACCTCGACTGGGTCGAGGGCGACTTCACCTGACGGACGACGTGCGTGAAGCGCCGTGACTGAAGCGGGACCCGAAGGCCCCAGCCGTCACTTCTTTTTCTTCTTGGGCGTTTCTTCTTCTTCGCCGTCTTTGAGTACGCCCTTGGCGAGCGCCTCGTCGAGGTAGATCTCTGCGTCTTCGGCCGACACCTTCAGTGCAGGCGAGATCTCGGACACGAGGTTGACGCGGGCCCGTTCGTACATCGTGCGCTCGGCAGCGGACAGCGATGCATCCCGGTTACGGGCAGCGAGGTTTCGCACCACTTCGGCCACCTGGTACACGTCGCCGCTCTTCAGCTTTTCCTGGTGGTTCTTGAAGCGACGGCTCCAGTTGCTCGGCACGCGCGGGTCGGGCTTGGCGAGCACAGACACGAGGTCCTCGAGTTCATCGGCCGACACGGGCGGACGGACGCCGACCTCGTCGGTCTTGTCGACAGGCACGCGCAAGGTCATCTCGTTGATGACCGTGGTAAGGATCAGGTAGTCCTGCTTCTCACCGAAGAACTCCATCTTCTTGGTCCCCTCAACTTTGCACGCACCGTGCTGGGGATAGATGACGACTTCGCCCTTCTTGTATTTCACGCAGAACCTCTTTGGGGGTCGATGAGTGGCAACACGGCGAATCCGGTCCCCACAGCGAACAGCCAGGATAACGGCACTAAACCCCGTTCCGAACTCCGGGCCACACGGCGCACGGCTCGGGTGACACGTTCGAGCACCCGAACGGCTTGAAGATCTGGCGATTGGCGCCCCCGGCAGGACTCGAACCTGCGACCGACGGGGTAGAAACCCGCTGCTCTCATCCACTGAGCTACGGGGGCGTGGTCCCGGGGAGCGTACCTGTGCCAGACCCGTTGAGATGACGATCTCCCTCGCCCGTGCGGGACAACGTCACCTCAGAGAGGCAAGTGACTCAGACGTTGGCGGAGATCTGGAATCCGTCGTCGCCTGGTGTCGAGCCGCTGCCGCCGGTGCCGGCGGTGCCCTCGATGAACTCGGCGGCGTCGAAGACCTGATTCGCAGCATTGTCGTCGAACCATCCGTACGACGATCCACCGGACGCACCGACGCCAGCTGTGGCGTTCAGGTCGTCGGCGGGTCCGCCGCCGCCGCCACCATCGCGGCCGCTGCCATCCGCACCACCGAGGCCCGGGGCGCCACCGACGCCGCCATCAGCACCGTTGCCGCCACCCCCGCCGCGCACGGTCGTGGCCGAGATCTCGACGATCACCACTTGGCTGGTCAGCATGCCGAACGAAGGGCCGCCCGCGCCGCCGCCGCCCTGGCCGCCGGTTCCACCGGCACCGCCGCCACCTCCGCCGCCGCCGGTTCCGCCGTCAGCAAACAGTCCGTCGACGCCGTCGGCGCCGCGGCCGCCGGTTCCGCCGACTTGCGCGAGGGGCGCGAGTGCGCCAGCACCGCCATCGCCACCGCGGCCGCCGGCCACGAGCGACTCGACGATCACCAGACGTTCAACGCCGACGGTCCACAGGCCAATCGATCCGCCGCCACCGGCACCCGGCACAGCGCCCTCGGATGCGGTACCACCGGCACCGGCACCGCCACCGCCACCACCATCGACGAGCAACGGTCCGTTCCCGCCGCCACCGCCCGATCCACCGGAGCCGGACG
>CAXMZV010000239.1:0-6532 GCA_964199985.1 Candidatus Ilumatobacter isfjordensis
CGATCGTGCCGGCGCGTCGGGCGCCGTTCGAAAAGGGCTCGCCACCGTCTCCCGCGTCGCCGTGCCCGCGTCGCTGTGGATCGGTCTCCAGATGCTGCTCGTCGGTGGGTACAGCGCCGGGTCACTGTTCCTCGTCAACAACTACTTCGGTTCAGCGTGGCGGCGCGACGGTCGCTGGGAGTACTGGTACTTCGAGGCGTTCGTCCAGGTGTTCCTGGTGCTCACCTTGCTGTTTGCAATCGGACCTGTGCGTCGCCTCGAACGTCGACAGCCGTTCGCTTTCGCGTTCGTTGCGTTGATCGGTGCCACCGCGGTGGGCCTACAACTCGTCGAGTTCGGCGACGACTACAACAACATCTTCCGGCCGCACACCACGGTGTGGTTTGTGCTGCTCGGGTGGGCTGGCCAGGTTGCGGTCACGAACAGGCAGCGACTGCTGGTGACCGCCGTGCTCGTCGGCGGGACCACGATCTATTTCGATCGGTGGCAACACACGCTCATGGTGTCGGTGCTCGTTGGAGCACTGTTGTGGCGGCCGACGGTGCGCATGCCACGACTGGCGGCACCCATGCTCGGCGTGGTTGCCGCCGCGTCGATGGTCACGTTCCTCATCCACTGGCAGGTCTGGCCGATCTACACAAGCGTGTTCGTCCGCGAAGTCGCGTTCGTTCTCACGCTCGCAACCGGAGTGGCCGTGTGGGCGATCGGACGACGTGTTGCTCGGACCGGCGTCGTGCACAACGTCGGCCGAGGCATCCTTCGTCAACCGGCCTGAGTCGAAGCACTCTCTCGGCGCCTGGCAGCATGTCGGGATGACATCGACACCGGCGTACGACTGGGTTGCCCACCACGCAATGGTCAGCCCGAACCGAGCGGCCTGGGCCGACATCGATCCATTGAGCGGTTCACCGGCCGTGACGTCCACCTGGCGCGAGGCGCACGATCGCGTCGGCAGAGCGGCAGCCATGTTGCGCGACGACTTCAATGTGGGACGCGGCGATCGAGTTGCGATGTATTCACAGAATCGAGTCGAGTTCATCGAAGTGCAGTTCGCGTGCGCTCGACTCGGTGCGGTGTTCGTTCCGCTCAACTGGCGCCTCACGATCCACGAACTCGACTACATCGTCAGCGACGCCGGTCCGACGGTGTTGGTTGCAGACCCTGAGCTCGGCGACGTGGCGGCGGACCTCGCGGCGCGCACCAACACTCCGCACCTGATCGTGTTCAGCGGCGATGGAGCCCACCCGGACGCAAGCGCCAGTTATGACGATGGGCTCGCCGCAGCGGACCTCGGGAACCTCCCGGTGATGCCGGAGCTCACGCACGACGACGCGCTGACGATCATGTACACCTCGGGCACAACCGGTCGACCGAAGGGGGCGATCATCACGCATGGCATGTCGTTCTGGAACTCGATCAACCTCACCGAACTCCATGATCTGTCGCGCTCGATGGTCAACTTCTGCTTCCTGCCGCTCTTCCACACCGGTGGCCTCAACTGCTACACCAACCCCGCCGCCTACTTCGGTGGTTCGACGTTGGTGATGCGCACGTTCGACCCGGGTCGCGCACTGGAACTGATCAATGACCCGGAGCAGGGCATCTCCCACTTCCTCGGCGTCCCGGCCAACTACTTGTTCATGGGACAGCACAACGACTTCGCGGCGACTGACTTCTCGCGTCTGGTGTCCACAGCAATCGGTGGCGCACCTGCCGCGCTGCCGCTGCTGAAGATGTGGGAATCGGTCGGCTGCCCACTGATCCAAGCGTTCGGCATGACCGAGACCAGTCCGCTTGTGCTGTCGATCAGCAAGGAGATGGCGGTCGAAAAGGCGGGGAGTGCAGGGCTCCCGGCGATGAACACGGCCATCCGGATCGTCGGCGAGGACGGCGGCGACGTGGCAGCAGGTGAGATCGGCGAACTGTGGTGCAAGGGCCCGAACATCACGCCCGGATACTGGAACAACCCCAATGCCACCGCCGAGGCGATCACCGACGGCTGGTTGCACACCGGTGATGCCGCGCAGGCCGACGAGGACGGCTACGTCTCGATCGTCGACCGCTGGAAGGACATGTACATCTCCGGCGGCGAGAATGTCTATCCCTCCGAAGTCGAGTCGGCGTTGTTTGACCTCGAAGGCATCGCTGACGTGGCGGTGATCGGCCTGCCCGATGACAAGTGGGGCGAGGTCGGTCAAGCGGTCGTCGTGAAGGCCGACGGTGTTGAGATCAACGAGACGACCATCGTCAACTTCTGTCGCGAGCGGTTGGCGACCTTCAAGGTCCCGCACTCGGTTCGTTTCGTCGACGAGCTGCCCCGCAACGCGACCGGCAAGATCCTCAAGCGCGAACTGCGCGACCAGTGACTCGGTCGGCGATCGTCACGGGCGCGGCCGGCGGTATCGGGGTGGCGATCGTCGCCGCGCTGCAGGCCGACGGTGTTGTTGTTGCTGGCTGGGATCGAGTTGCCGCGCCGGGCGATGTTGCCGTGGAGGTCGACCTGACGTCGCGAGCATCCGTCGGCGCAGCTCTTGCTCAGACCATCCAGGCACAGGGTGTGCCCGACATCGTCATCAACAACGCCGGCATCGATGTGATTGCCCCGTTCCTCGAGACCGACGAGGATGATTGGGATCGGATCATTGCGGTCAACCTGAAGGGACTGTTCCACGTGTGCAAGGCCGCGCTGCCGATGATGATTGAGCGCGTCGCTGCTGGTGAGGGGACGGCGACGATCGTCAACATCGGTTCCGATGCCGGCCGCGTCGGTTCGACGGGTGAGGCCGTGTACTCAGCCACGAAGGGTGGGGTGATCGCCTTCACGAAGACTCTGGCTCGTGAGCATGCGCGCAATGGCGTGACCGTGAACTGCGTGTGCCCCGGGCCGACCGACACCGCGTTGCTCGACCAGGTCGCGGAGGCGAACCAGCGGCTGTACGACGGTCTCGCTCGTGCCGTTCCGCTTGGACGCATTGGCCAACCGGGCGATATCGCCGGCGTTGTTGCCTTCCTCGCCAGTCCGGCAGCGAGCTACATGACCGGCCAGACGCTGAGCGTCTCGGGCGGCCTCACCATGTCGTGATCGCAGATGGAAAGAGGTCCTGATGGCGGAGCCGCTCAAGAACTCATTCGGACCCGAGGTCCCCACCTACCTGGCCGACCTGCTCGGGGCTGTCGTGCCTCGATTCCCGCGCAAGAGGTTCATCGCTGCGTCTGTCGATGGCCTCGACGAGCTCGAACTGATGCCGCGGTCGCGACACATCGCGGGTGTGCTGGCGTCCACGCTGCCGGCCGATCGCGGCGCGGCGTTGCAGATCGTGATCGATGCGCTCCAGCGCGAGGGGCTTCCCCAGGACCTCCACGGGATGGAAGGTTTCCGATACCTCCCACTGGTCGACTTCGTCGCCGTCCATGGCCTCGACCACTTCGAGTTGGCGATGACGATGCAGTACGAACTCACGCAACGCTTCACCGCTGAGTTCTGCATCCGTCCTTACATCGAGGCGCATCGCGACGCCACTCTTGATCGCCTCCGAGAGTGGACGGCCGATCCGAGTGAGCACGTACGGCGACTGGTCTCGGAGGGGACACGGCCGCGCCTGCCCTGGGCACCCCGCCTCCGCGAGTTCATGGCTGACCCGGCTCCCGTCGTCGAGCTGCTCGAGCTGCTCAAGGACGACTCGTCGGAGTACGTCCGTCGATCGGTTGCAAACAACATCAACGACATCGCCAAAGATCATCCCGACGTGGCCGTGGCGATCGCACGTCGGTGGTGGCGTGGTGGCAGTCCTGATCGCAAGCGTCTTGTCAAACACGGATTGCGCACCCTCATCAAGCAGGGCCACCCCGACGCGTTGCCAGTGATTGGGTTCGGCGCCGACACTCCCTTGGAGATCAGCCGTGCCGCGTGCGTCCCGGCCACTGTCGCGATTGGTGAGTCGACGCGCGTGGAGATCGATCTGCACAACCCGACCGGTGAGACGCATGCGGCATTGGTCGACATCGTCGTGCACTTCGTGAAGGCCAACGGCTCCACCAGTCCGAAGGTGTTCAAAGGAGCTGAGGTCGAGGTTGCCTCCGGAGTGACAACGACGGTTCGCAAGTCGGTGTCGCTCCGAGTGCATTCGACGCGGACCCCGTACGTCGGCGAGCATCGCGTCGAAGTGCTGGTCAACGGGGCGAGGCACCCCGTCGGTTCGTTTGTTCTGACCGGCTGAGATATCGCCCTCATCCGTTTGTGTCGCGAAATCTGCGGGCCGGTCCACAGAAATCGCGACGCAAACGAGTGAGCGCGTGGTCAGTTCCGGATTGGTTCGTAAGCCGACCGGGCCTCTTCGGCTGGCGGCTCGCTGTAGATCGTCACGGCACCGTCGGTGTCGAACGCCTTCGGCGGGCCCCTCGGCTGTGGGATCCCACCAGATCTCCGTGGTGTCGTCGACGCCGCGATAGTCGGGTTCGAACTCATCGGGCCAGATGCCCTCGACGCCCCACGACAGCGACGGGCCGGTCACGGCACGTCGCGTCGGCTCGCCCGCGAAGGCCGCGGCGTTGAACGATTCGATCGTGAGGTTCGGGAGCTCACGTGTTGTCGGCGGCCCGAGGCTCGGGTCACCGCGCAGGACCTCGACACCGTCGGGCGCGAACTGCAGGATGTAGGTCTTGCGCACCGCATCGGTGGTGTTTGGTCCGGTTCGATGGGACGTCAACGAGGAGAACACCACAGCACTGCTGGCGAGAACCGGTGCCGCAGTTGCATTGGGGTGGTCGAAAAAACACTGCAGCCCGAGCGGGTGCACGTAGGAATGAGCGAGCGTGCCGGTGCGGTGGGCGCCGGGTGCGACCCAGGGGCAGCCGTTGTCGACGGTGGCATCGGTGAGTGCAAGCCAGATGGTGAGGTACTGCTGCGGTTCGATGAAGGTGTACCCGTTGTCCTGATGCCAGGGGAACTCACGTGGTTTCTGCGGCTTCTTGTAGACGAGCTGATCCCAGTACAGACGCACGTCGGGTCCGATCAGGTCGTGGCAGATGTCAGTGATCGAGTCGAGTCGACTCACCCGGCGGGCGGTCGCAGACGTCAACACCGCGTGCGTCGAGAACGTGATGGCATCGGCCTCGGAGATGACGAAGCGATCGTCGGGTTGTGACCGGATGAAGGCGTCCGCCTCGGCTTCGATCTCGTCGAGCTCGGCCGTCAGTTCGCGCAACGTCGATGCCTCGATCAGGTTGTCGACGACCAGCCATCCGGCGGTGTCGAACTGATCGACCTGCGCGTCGGTGAGGCGTCGTGGTGGACGCACGGCGCGCTGCCACTCGAAGTCCGTGCACCAGGGATGGCGCACACCAACGAGTGGCTCGGCGTTCACGACAGATCAATCCGCCGTTCGAACACGAACTCGTACTCGAGGTAGGAGTTGACGTGCTCCTGCCCCGGCGCCGGCGGGATCAGTTGCGCTGATTGCAGCAACATCCATCCGTCTTCGAGCGCACGCACCCCGTTCGAATACGGCGGTGCGCCCGGTGTGTTCGGCTCGGGCAGTGGCGGTCCGACGCCGGTGGTGCCGTCATGGAATGCCCACCCGATCACCTTGTCGTCGAGTGACGATCCGTCCATCCAGAGGTAGAGCACCTGTTGTCGTTGCGTCATGCTCGACCGCTCACACCATCGCGCGGTCGGCGCGCTGCTCGAGGCGGGTCAGGTAGTAGTCGATGTCGAAGCGGGCGTCACCCGTGAGATGGCGCCACAGCAATGCTCGCTGCAGCTGGGCGTTGCGGTAATCGGTGACGCCCATCCACGGGTGCATCGTGCGGAAGGTGTCGGCGACGGTGCCGTTCTGCATCCGTGCGAAGACGTGGTCGGTCGACGGGCTCTGCGCATCGTCGAAGTCGTCGGTGTTCCACAGGCGCACCTGTGGGACGGTTGGATTGAGGCGGATCTTGTGCATCCACCTGTCGGGACCGGGGTTTGGTTGTCCCGCGTGCCACAGGCCGTGGTGGAACACGAAGACGGTGCCGGCTCGACAACTGACCTGCTGCTCGCCGACGATGTGTTGATATCGGCCGATGCCCGCTGACCGCACCCGCGTGAGGTGGCTGCCGGGGACGAAACGTGTGCCGCCTTCGCCCGGCTCGACGTCGTTGCAGAACCAGAAGAGCTGGACGTCGAAGGTGGCGTCGTCAGAGTCGGTGGTGGCATCGACGTGGAGGGGCTGTACGTACGAGCCGCCTGATGGGATGTAGTGGACCCAGTCGTGGTCGAACTCGGGTGCCGCACCGACGAGCGACGCGACGATGCCGCGAATCTCGGGGAGGCGGAGGTACTCGCCGATGACCGATGGCTCGGGGTAGCAGTCGTCGAGTGTGGTGCCCGAATGTGGCGGGCGCATCGCGTCGAGGTCGTCCGACGGCAGAGTCGTCCAGCGTTGAGTTGCTCGAGTTCGGAGACGGCCCGCTCGTTGATGTCGGCGGGCACAATCTCGTCGAATCGGAGGAACCCGTTCGTGACGAACTCGGCCATTTGGCGCGTCGTGAGCCG
>CAXMZV010000240.1:0-6516 GCA_964199985.1 Candidatus Ilumatobacter isfjordensis
ACCCGTCGGGCCGACCCAGACGCCGATCGGAATGGGTGCGCTGGCTATGTCCTCGAGAAGGGCTTCGACCACGTCGTCGTCGACCACCGTGCCGTCGCTGTTGACCTTCAGGATCAGGGCCTGCGCTCCGGCGTCGTCGGCGCGCTCGATGGCGTCGCGGATCTCTGAGACGAGGATGTCGTCCATGAACCCACTGACCTGCAGCACGTCGACTGGGGCGATCGTGGCGCCTCCAGGCGTGACCACCGTGTCGGACGTGGGCTCGTCGACGTCACCCTGGTCGTCCTGAGCGCTGACACCGCCCGCGAACAATGAAAGGCCAGCGGCCGTTGTGAGCAATGCGATCGCTAGTCTGCGCAAAGGTGCCTCCGGAACACGAGAGTCCGCTGCAGTCGTTGACCGCGACAAATGTTGTCATTGTTGCGGGCAAGGGGGGTGTCGGGAAGACCACGGTAACGGCTGTGATCGCCCGCGCGGCCAGCCGTGACGGACGACGTGTACTTGTGGTCGAACTCGACGGCAAGCCAACGCTTGATCAACTGCTCGATGGCGAGGCTGAGGCCGGCGCCGGATCGATCGAGGTGGTGCACATTTCGGCCGCGGATGCGCTCGACGAGTACCTCCGTGAACACGGTTTTGCGCGGATCGCGAAGCGACTCAACAAGACGGGCGTCATCGACATGGTGGGCACCGCAGCCCCGGGGATCGATGACGTCGTCGTCTTGGGCAAGGTCAAGTCGTTCGAGCACTCAGACGTCTACGACCTCATCGTCGTCGACGGCCCCGCCGCGGGCCACGCAATCACTTTCCTCACATCGGCCACTGGCCTGGCGAATGCAGTGAGGAGTGGGCCGGTTCGAACCCAATCCGACGAGGTGATCGAACTGCTCACCGACGTCGAGCGCTGCCAGGTCGTGCTCGTCACACTGCCCGAGACGACTCCAGTGAACGAGGTCGTTGAGACGGCATTCGCCCTGGAAGACGATGTCGGTGTGCAGCTCGGCCCGATCGTGATCAACGGCGTCGACACGGGAGTCCCGTTGCCGTCGATCAGGAAGGCCGCGGCGGCCCGTCGAAGTCTCGATGCTGATGCCGCAGCGGTCATCGCCGATGCTGCTGCCTTCCGCCGATCGCGCCGAGCGATGGAGCGCACCGAGATCGAGCGCTTGTCGACTGAGTTGCCGCTCGAGCAGATCACGCTTCCTGCCCAACTGGTTGCCGGCTTGACCGCCGCGGAGATCGACCGCTTGGCCGATCATCTCCTCGGGCTCGACGATGTGCCCGATGTCGAGGGCAGCTGATGGCTGACGTCCAGGGACTCATCGACGCGTCGACCGTGATCGTGTGCTGCGGCTCAGGTGGTGTCGGCAAGACCACGACGGCCGCTGTGCTCGGTCTCGAAGCAGCAGCCCATGGCCGCAAGGTGGTGGTGGTCACCATCGATCCGGCCCGTCGGCTGGCCGATGCCTTGGGCCTCGGCGACGGACTCGCCGCCGAGCCGCAACGCATCGAACTCGATGCTGCGCAGGCGTCGGGTGGCGAGCTCTGGGCGATGATGCTCGACACAGCGGCGACGTTTGACGGCCTCGTGCGGCGTCACGCCGGTGACCCCGAGCAGGTCGACCGAATTCTCACCAACCCGCTGTATCGGAACATGGCCGGTGCAATGAGTGGGACGCAGGAGTACATGGCTGCCGAGACCCTGCACGCGCTGCACGGTGATGACCGTTTCGACTTGGTCGTCGTCGACACGCCGCCGAGTCGCAATGCCCTCGACTTCCTCGAGGCACCGGGGGTGTTGGCGCGGTTCCTCGACCATCGGGCGTTCAAGTTGCTGATGCTGCCGACCAAGAGCGGCCTCAAGGTGCTCGGTTCGGCTGCGCAGCCCATTTTGAAGGCGATTGGCCGCGTGGTCGGCTCTGATGTGCTCGCCGACGCGGTGGCGTTCTTCCAAGCGTTCTCGGGCATGGAGACTGGGTTCCGTGATCGTGCCGACGAAGTCGTGGCGCTGATCAGGGCAGCGGAGACGTCGTTCGTCGTCGTGGCAACGCCGCGTCACGACACCATCGGCGAGGCCGTCTGGTTTGCTGAACAGCTGGTCGAACAGGGAGTCGGGGTCGGCGCTGCCATCGTCAATCGCACGCAGCCGGCGTTCGGCGAGGGGTCCGCGGCTGACGCGGTCGCTGCCGCGAAAGCCGCCGTCGGCAACGATGATCTCGTTGCGCTCTGGACCAACGTTGCTGAGCTGAGAACTCTGCGCGAGCGTGAGCGAGAGGTCATCTCGCCACTTGCCGATGTGGTCGGTGCTGACGTGGTTGCCACGCTGCCGCTGCTCGACCGTGATGTCCATGATCTCGCGGGTCTGCAGACGATCGCCGGTCATCTCTTCGACAACCAGTCGTCGTTGGCCCCGTCCGTCTCACCGTCTGCTCCACCTGGGTTGAATCCGGACAGATGATTCCGGGTCTCCCAGAACGACCGGGTAGCGTCTGGGCCCGTGGAGATCCTCATTGCGACAGATGCCAGCTGGGTCGTTGACGACATCACCGCGGCCCTCGGAGCGGACGGCGTGAACTTCGCCGTCTGCCGCGAGGGCCGGGTCGTGGCCGACGAGGTCGAGAAGAACACGCCCGACCTCGCCATCTGCGACATGCAGATCGGCTCGATGGGCGGCATGGCGGTCACGATGTCACTGCGCCTCGACGAGTCGTCCGGTCTCCTTCCACACGTTCCCGTACTGATGCTGCTCGACCGCCGCGCTGACCTGCATCTCGCTCGTCGCAGCGGTGCTGAGGGGTGGCTGATCAAGCCGCTCGACTCGCTTCGTCTGAAGCGTGCCGTCAACGCCATCGACAACGGCGGTACCTACACCGAGGGTCTTCCAGCACCCGAACCGGTGGTCGTTGACGAAGCTGCTGCTGACGCAGACGGCGCAGAATCGACTGAGGAAGAACCCGTCAACGCCGGATAACGTTGTCGGTCGCTACGGGGTGTAGCGCAGCTTGGTAGCGCGCCACGTTCGGGACGTGGAGGCCGGGAGTTCAAATCTCCCCACCCCGACCACGAGCCGTCTTGTCAGTTCTCCGGAACCGGCGGGCGGCTCGTTTCGCGTCCCGGCTTGGCTGGGATCAGGGCGACTCACCCTCTTCTCGTGCGGGAGATCGCGCTCGGGTCGACGGTGAACAGTTCACTACTGCATTCGATGTTCGGGCTGGCCTCGAGCAATGCGGGGCTGCATGATGTGCGCCAGGTACGGTCCGGCCATGGACCTGGTCGAACTCCAAGACGTGATCGAGCGGACCTATGGCGACCGCGACGGCGAGCGGGGCGTGGCGGCGACAGTTGCCTGGCTGGCAGAAGAGGTCGGTGAGCTGGCTCAGGCGGTCCGGAAGGGCACCCACGCACAGCAAGTCCACGAGTTCGGTGATGTCATTGCGTGGGTCGCGACCTTGGCGAATCAACAGGGCGTCGATCTCACCGAGGCAATTGAGCGGTTCGCAGGCGGCTGTCCGAAGTGCGCAGCGCTGCCCTGTTCTTGCTGATGCACGCAGTCATACCTTCGTAAAAGCCCCGATGCGTCGGGCGGCACGTTGCACGGTCGCTGCCGAACACCGAAGTGGTTCACCATCATCTTCACGGGGAAGATGCCGCGAGGTCGTCACTCTCCGAAGCTCAGGAACGACCGACTCGCGATCTGAAATGTCGGCTGCGTCGAGCCTGTCAGGCTCGGCGTAGCGGTTCCACAGCAATGACGTAGTCCGCCAGGCGGGCTGCGATCTCGATCGTCGACTCCGGATCATCCGGGTCGGGTGCATCCCACACTTCGGAGATCCGGCGCCACCGATCGGCGCCGATGAACATCCCGGCTTCGGCCTCAGCGCCGAGCTGCTTTCGCCACGCCACCTCGTTCGCGAGCAGGCGATTGAGCACCGCCTGGTTGTCGCCATCTTTTGGATGCTCGGCGTGGAAGCCGATTTCGAGCCCGACGTCGCCGGTCGGCAGCTTGATCAACTGCGCTTCGTAGTGCTCTTTCTTGGCGTCGTCGTACCAGACCTTGAGCCCGCGCCCATGCGACGAGGAATTGAGCTCGCCATCGACCGATGAAGCAAACCCCTCGAACGCATCAAACACCCACTCAAAGAACCCCCGGCTGATCCCGTCGTCACTCATGCAGTCGGAACTCTTCCATTCAGGTTCTGAACTCGGATCAGAGGGGTCGAGGACAAGGCGCGTTCCCGCAACGAAGTCATCGTGGCGTCTGGACCAACTCAGCGATTTGGAGGGCGTTGAGGGCGGCTCCCTTGCGGAGATTGTCGTTGCTGACGAAAAGCGCCAGGCCGCGACCCTCGGGGGCGCCTTCGTCGGCGCGGATGCGGCCGACGTAGCTCGGGTCCTTCCCAGCGGCCTGGAGCGGCGTCGGAATCTCGCTGAGTTCGACGCCTGGTGCGTCGCCGAGCAGCTCGTAGGCCCGCTCGACCGAGATCGGGTTGGCGAACTCGGCGTTGATCGACAGCGAGTGGCCGGTGAAGACCGGGACACGAACGCACGTGCCCGAGACCAGGAGCTCGGGGATGTCGAGGATCTTGCGCGACTCGTTGCGCAACTTCTGTTCCTCGTCGGTCTCGAATGAGCCGTCGTCGACGACGGAACCACACATCGGCAACGCGTTGAACGCGATGGTGCGGGCAAATTTCTCGGGAGCAGAGAAGGTGATCGCGTCGCCGTCGTGGGTCAGGTTGGGTGCGTCGCCGCCGGCTTCGGCCACCTGCTTGGCCAGCTCGTCGACACCGGCGAGACCCGAGCCGGACGTGGCCTGGTACGTGGCGCAGATGAGTCGTGTGAGGCCTGCCTCGTCGTGCAGTGGCTTCATGACGGGCATGAAGGCCATCGTGGTGCAGTTCGGGTTGGCGATGATGCCCTTGGGCGGGTTCGCGACCAGATGGCCGTTGACCTCGGGCACGACGAGCGGGACCTCTGGGTCCATGCGAAATGCCGACGAGTTGTCGATCACGATGGCGCCCGCCGCCGCGAACTTGTCGGCGTAGGCGCGAGACGATGTGGCGCCAGCGGAGAAGAGTGCAATGTCGAGGCCGCTTGGATCGGCGATCTCGGCATCTTCGACGACGATGTCGGTGCCCTTCCACGGCAGGGTGGTCCCTGCCGAGCGAGCAGATGCGAAATACCGCATCTCGGTGACCGGGAAGTCACGCTCTTCGAGGAGACGGCGCATGACGCTGCCCACTTGACCAGTTGCTCCGACGACTCCTACGCGCATGACGAAAACCCTAACGGGGTGGTGCGTCGTACCCCGCGACGTTTCCGCATGCCACTCCTCGTCTCCCGGAGCGAAGGAGGGGAACTGCATCGGGTCTGGCACAATCACCTGATGGCGCGGCGACCCCAACTCGTTCCCTGGAAGGCTGCGGGGCTTGTCTCCGAGCAGCAGTCGAGTGGTGACGAGGTGGTGCGTCAGACCGGCTGGGTGTTCAACAACGAAAAGGGTGCCGACCTCACGCTGGAGGAGTTCGTTGCCACTGGTGATGCCGAGGTGGGCTCATACCTGACGGTATTCGGGCTTCGGACGCCGGACACTGAGACACAATCGCTCGTCGAGATCGGCTGCGGCATCGGTCGAATGACCTGCGCATTCACACGTGAATTCGGAACAGTCACGGCCTGCGATCTCGACGCTGGATTTCTCGAGCGCTGCTTCGAGACCGTTGGCCGTTTCGGCAAGGTCGACCGGCTGCGCACGAGCCACGTCGCCGATGGCAAGACACTCGATCTCCCACCGAACTCGACCGACATTGCCTTCAGCTACATCACGTTCCAGCACTGCGATCCCGATGACGCACTCGAGCTCTCGGCCGAGGCCGTGCGCATCACGAAGCCCGGCGGCCGCGTCGTGTTGAACTTCCGCACGCGCACCCGGGGCGATGCAGTGCTGATCCCGATGAGCAAGGTCGTTCGCGGACTCTTCCGCGTTCCCAAGTTCGGCACGTGGCTGTCGCGACAGCGTTTGGCTGCGCGAATTGGTTGGCAAGCCAACCGGCTCACACCGGACGAGATCATCGGGCCGTTGTCAGCGCAGTTCAGTTCCGTTGAACTGTGGCGGAATCCGAAATCCCACATCGGCGGGCGCGGCGCAGTGACACGAACCTTCGAAGGAATCAATCGCGCCCACTACTGGATCATCGCCACCGTCCGCTAAGCGTTTGCTGTGGCGGTGCACTTCGCTCCGCCCGCAACACAGCGCTCGATCGTTTGGAAGCCGCCATCATGGGGGATGATCGGGGCGTGATCGAGATTTCCGACCAACAGTTTTCCAATTTGCGCAGGTGGAACCTGGGTCTCACCGCGCTGCATGCGGCGCAGGCTGTCCTGATCCTTGTGCTTGCGAGCGACTTCGCCATCACGTTCACGACCGCTGCTCCTGAGGGCCCGCCCGGCACACGCGTGCCACAGGGTGAAGGCCTCTTCGACCTGCCGATCGGACTCGCTGTCGCGGTGTTCCTC
>CAXMZV010000241.1:0-6511 GCA_964199985.1 Candidatus Ilumatobacter isfjordensis
CGAATCGTGACGAGATTGGTCAGTCGGACGCCACTTTGATGGCCGCGAGGAGCGCTGCATGGATGCCCGGCGCTGCTGCGACGGCGCTCAACTCATCGGGAACGCCACCGTCGAACCCGGAGACTATGGCGCCCGCTTCGTTCGCAATGAGCAAGCCAGCAGCCATGTCCCAGGAGTTCAAGTGTTCTTCGAAATACGCGTCGAGGCGGCCGCACGCGACGAACGCCAAATCGATGGCCGCGGACCCGTACCGCCGGATGTCGCGCACCTGTGGCAAGAGTGACCTGATGCGGTCGGCCTGCGCGACGCGCCGCTCTTCGAGGTAGCTGAAGCCGGTCCCGATCAGGCTCATCGAGACTGCTTCGGCCGTGCTCGCCGAGATCGTGATGCCGTTGAGGGTGGCGCCGCCGCCGGCATGCGCGGAGAACATTTCGTCGGTCACGGGCAGGTACACGGCACCAGCGATCGCATCGGTGATCGGCCGGTCACTGCGGACAGCTGCCACGGACGTGCACCAGGCGGGGAGGTCGTACAGGAAGTTGGCGGTGCCGTCGATCGGGTCGATGTGCCATTCGATGCCACTGGTGCCGCTGTCGGCAGCGCCCTCTTCGCCCACAATGGCATCGTCGGGTCTGAGCAGCCTGAGTTCGTCGACGATGTACGCCTCAGCGGCGCGATCGAACTCGGTGACCGGGTCGGTGGCGCTGGACTTGGTGTCGTGTGCCGGTGGCTGGCCGACAGGCAGGCTGCGTCGGCCGGCGAGTGCCACAGTCCCCGCAGCCCGTGCCAGATCCTCGGCCAACGCGCGGAGGCTCGCGGGATCAGCCGATTTGTCAGCCGATTTGTCAGCGGGGTCCATGGCCAGCGTCACTTCGGTCTTCGACCTCTCGCCACTCACCGAGCGCACGCATGACGAGCACGGCAACGATGGCCATGCCGCCAGCGGCGACGACGGCGCCGATGAGGATGCCCAGGCCGAGCGGTAACCCGCAGTCACCCTCGCACTGCAGCGAGATGAGCGAATAGCCGATCAAGGCACCGGCGAGACCGCTGAGGCCGACGGCGACGAACGCCCCGACTCGGACGCCGACCGAGGGCAGTGCTGACAACGGGCGAGCGGTCTCTTCCATCCCGCTCAAGGGTATCTCCGATGGGTGCGAGGGCTTCTCCGAGAGGTGGAGGTATCCGCACGTTCAGGAATTGGGGGAGCGTACGAACACGTTCCATTGGTCGTTATGGCCTGATGCGCCGATGAGGGCAGCGACCAGGATGCCGAGCGGAAGCGCGCCCCAGTACGACATACCCAACCCGAGGTTGCCCAAGAAGAGCATCAGCAGCCACGTCGCTGGGAACGTCACGATGAGGGCCACGATCAGCATGGCCGCGACGGACAGGACAAAGCTCAAAAGGTTCTTGATCATGCAGCGACATTAGGCATGACGCCCGACACAGGCCGGGATGGTCGCGGGCTCGCTCTATGGTTGCCGTATGGCTCGTGAGCGAAGAGAGCGATCCATCCTGCACGCCGACATGGACGCGTTCTTCGTCTCGGTTGAACTGCTGCGCCATCCCGAACTCGCTGGCAAGCCCGTCGTGGTGGGCGGTACCGGGAATCGTGGTGTCGTCGCCGCCGCCTCGTATGAGGCTCGGCGCTTTGGTGTGCACTCGGCGCTGCCGTCGTCGATTGCTCGACGCCGGTGTCCACATGCAGTCTTCCTGCCCGGCGATCACGAGCTGTACGGCAAGGTCAGCGCCCAGGTACGCGAGATCTTCGATCGGTACACACCGCTGGTCGAGCCGTTGTCACTCGATGAGGCCTTTCTCGACGTGACCGGGTCGCGGCGACTGTTCGGAAATGGTGAGGACATTGCGTGGAAGATCCGCGACGACGTTCGTACCGAGCTGGATCTGGGTTGCTGCATCGGCGTTGCGTCGAACAAGTTCCTGGCGAAGCTGGCGTCGGTTGAGGCAAAACCGAAGGCCTTGCCGGATCGCATCGAGCCGGGGCTCGGCGTGAAGGTGGTCGACCCCGAAGCCGAGCAGGCATTCCTCGATCCGCTCGCCGTCCAACGGCTGTGGGGCGTGGGGCCTGCCACACTCAAGCGTCTCCACCGCCTGGGCATCACGCACGTCGCGGATCTGCACCGCGTCGACCGCACCGCCGTGGTTGCTGCGCTGGGGCAGAACCAGGCCGACCATCTCATCGCCCTGTCGACCGGTTCCGACGACCGCCCGGTCGAACCCGACCGCGACGCGAAGTCGATCGGTCACGAGGAGACGTTTGCGTCAAACACATACTTCGTCTCGGAGATGCGGACACATCTCGTGCGCCTTGCCGACGCCGTTGCCAGCCGGTTACGCAAGGCAGGGGTGGGCGCTCGCACATTGACGCTGAAGGTCCGGTTTGACGACGGGTTCACGACGATCACGAGATCGACAACCGGCTCCGAGGCGATCGACAGTGCTGAGGTGATCGTGGCGATGTTGGAGCCGATCATGGACACGATTGATCCGTCGCCTGGCATCCGGCTCGTCGGAGTGTCGGGGTCGAATCTCGGCCCGGTGTTCCATCAACTCACGCTCGATGAGGCAGCCGACGACGCACCGGTGCGCGGTGCGACTGACGCTGCGTTGGATGTGATCCGAGATCGGTTCGGTGCGGATGCGATCGGCCCTGCCAGTGCTGTGCAGGGTGGCAAAGTCCGGAACGTGAAACGTGGCGGGCAGCAGTGGGGACCGGATCAGTGAACTCGCGAGCACTGAAACAGCGCTCGATTTCAAGATTGAAACAAGCCTCCACGAGCAACCGCAGCGGTTGGGAGGCCTGCCGGTATCGTCGGCGTGTACTCCAGAATAGAAAGCGCCAATTCTCATGCCGACAGTTCCTGTCTTGTCTCGTCCCCGCTTCTTTGTTGCCGTTGTCGCGGCTCTGGGGGTGATAGTGGCTGCTTCGGCGGTGACCGCAACCGTCGCAACACCTGGCCGGGTGTTGGCGTTGCCCGGTGCATCAGAATCAACGGTGGTGGCCGTGGAACCGACCCGTGTCCTCGACACCCGTTTCAACGTCGGTTTGACCGGAGCCTTCCAGCACGGTGTATCCCGCAAGCTCACCGTCACCGGGAGTATTGCCACCTACTTCGAGCCGACCGACACGCGGGAAGACAAGATTGTGGTTCCGGTCGGAGCGACTGGCGTGGTCCTGAACGTCACGGCCGTCGGACCCACCGGTGGAGGCTTTGTTTCCGTCCGCCCCGGCGACGCGACCGGCTTCCCGTCCACATCAAACATCAACATCGTGCCCGGCCAGACTGTCCCGAACGCGGTCACCGTTGCAGTCCCGACTGCCGGGACTGGTGTGGGCCAGATCGACATCACCTACGGCTCAACAGCAGGCAACACCGTCAACATCATTGTTGACATTGTCGGCTACACCACCAACACCGGCCTAATCGACCTCACCAACCGAGTCATCGCACTCGAAACCTCGGTCAAGGGCGACCCCGGCCCCCAGGGCGAACCGGGCGCCCAGGGCGAAGCAGGCCCTCAGGGCGACGCCGGCCCCAAGGGCGACTCGGGGTTCATCGGAGACATCAAGATCACGAACGGAATCGGCCCCACGTTGGCCCCGACGGTGTCACCGCCGCAAGCGATCACCATCGGCTCCGCCGAGGTGTCAGTGGTGCGAGGCTCCGCTGACGGCACAGCGCACATGCAGATCATTGGCCCGCTCGCGTTTGGCGCGGCCACCTACAAACTGGCGTCGATTGAATACTGCATGGTGCCGGGTGGCCCGGGTTCGCCGGGCTCTGTCAACAATTTCACAGTGGAGATCCAGGGCCTGGTCGCTGCAACAAGTGTTGAGGATTCCACAGCGCGAACCACGGCAGACTGTTTCGTGCTCGACACCTCGTCGTTGGCGGCCGCATCGGCGTATGACGCCCGCTGGACAGTTGGGGGCGACGCTGACGCATTGGTGAGCTTCCGCAGTGTGACGTCGACATGGACACCTGCTTGATCCACCGCTGAACGGGGCGCATTCGAGTCCTGCCAGGCGCCGAGAGATCTGGTGTGGACTTCTCGGGGTGTTTGGTGCCGAAGAGATTCGGCCCACTCCGTCAATGCAGCGCGACGCGCCGTGCGGACCTCGTCAACGAATTCGACAATCTCCGGTTGTTCTAGGCGACGAAACGTCGTCGATCGGGAGCCGGCTCGGGCGCTGCCCGAGTGATCACCTCGTGATTTCAATCCGAGACGATCTGTGTTCCCGCGTTGAGGTTCGACCGCGAACGTGCGATGATAAGGGTGTGCCGCTCTCCGAGAACGAACAGCGCATTCTTCGCCAGATCGAAGAAGAACTTCAGCAGGACCCCACCTTTGCGCAGAAGGGGTATCGAGTATCGCGTCGTCGTTCGGCGCTGCTCGGCCTCGGGTTGCTCCTCGGCCTCGCTATTACCATCGGCGGGCTGGCCATCAACTTCGTCGTCGCCTTCGCCGGTTTCGTGCTGGTTCTTGTCATGGCGGTCATGCTTGAATCGGAGCTGCGCCTGGTCGGACGCGATCGTCTCGGGCAGTTGCCGATCTCGGCGTGGCTCAATGCCAGCCGTCGACCTGCATCGCGCGACAAAGAAGATTCCTGAACCGGGCGCTTCGCCCTGGCGCCTACGACAGCCGGGTGAAGTAACGGCGGGCTCGAGCCACCGGTGAGAGCGAATCGTTGACCGCACGCTCGATCTGGCGTTTCCACTGACGGCACTCGTCGAGCGGATACGACGAACCGTTGGGCGCATACGACACTTCGGTCATCGCCGCCGCCAGCGAGCCGAACGGCCGGGCGATGACCGGGAACGCGCTCGCTGCTGCGCCAGCGTGCTCCATCGGGGTGACCGACGCATGGGGACGGAGCCCGATCTCGCGGAGGTCGTCGACAGATTGACGCCACAGCAGCGCGATGGCTCCCGCGGTGTCGGACGGGACGCGATGACGACGCCACCGTCGCACCAGTTCAGGGGCGGCGAGTACCAGTGCGAGGAACGCCAGCGCGATTAGTTGGCCGGTTGGGAACGAGTCGTTCTCTTCAGTGGCAGCCGCGCCTGCACCTTCACTGGCATCGTCGAACTGATCGACGGCACCGGGGCCGACGGGGAGGCCATCGGGCGTGGTGGCCGTTGGGCCTGCAACAGTGGTCTGCGGCGACACCTCGACGTCGGGGGCGGCGCCGGCAGACGGTTCGTCTGAAAGTGAATCAGGGTCGATGCCGGTCGCATCTTGCTGGGGTGCGACGTTCGTGTAGTTCTCGGCGCCGGGGGCGCCTCGACCTGGTGTGGGCTCGAAAGGCACCCAGCCGAGTCCGTCGAACCAGACCTCGGGCCATGCATGGGCGTTCTTACCGAGCACCGAGTAGCGCTCACCGTTGAAGTTGCCCGGCGTGAACCCGACCGCGACTCGGGCGGGTATTCCGAGCGTCCGCATCATCGCCGCGTAGGTGCCGGCGAACTGTTCGCAGTACCCGACACGATCGCGGAGGAAGCCTTCGATGGCGTTGTTGCTGTGGCCGGCCTGCACCTCGAGGCTGTATTCGAATTCGTTGCGGAACCAGTTCTGCAGCGTGATCGCTGCTTCGTACGGCGTCGACGAACCAGCGGTGACGCTGCGTGCCAGTTCGCCGACCGACGACGGGAAGTTGTCGGGGAGTTCGAGATAGATCGGGTCCCCGGCGTCGGTGCTCGTGGCGGCTTGGAGGGCGGCAAGATCGAAGCGCGGCGAGGCCGAGACGATTTCGAACGTGTCGCCGGCGGCCAGGTCGCCGTCGGTCTTGAGGAGAGTCGACGAGTCAGCGTTCCAGCGGAGTCCGTCCTGTGGGGAGGCGGCGACCGGGTCGGCTGCGGTGGGCACGAACTTCTCGCCAAGCGCGGTGATCGTGATCTCCTGGCGGAGTTCGGTGGCGCCCTCCCGAGCGGTGGACAGCTCGCCGTCGGCGCGGGAGAGGGAGCGTTCTGGAAGGCCCCACTCCGTGCCGTTGAAACGCGGGAGCGCCGACAGTCGCCAGTACGACTCGAAATCGGCGCGCACGGTGAACAACTCGGCGTTGGACCGGTTGGTCAGCCGCGAGCGGATGTCGACCAGTGGGCTGACCACGTTGGTGACGCTGCCGCCGTTCCCGCCGCGCGTCTCGTAGATGGGTTCGGAGTCGGCGCCGGGGAGGCGCGGCCCGACGAAGGCTGCGGCGACGGCGACGACGGCGGCCATGCCGAGCGCGGCGGGAACAATTCGGCGCACCGGGGAGCGCCGCGAGCCGATGACCGCGGTGCGCTGAGGTCCGTGGTGAGCACGCAGCGCGACCGTGGCGGCAACGCCGGCGAACACGAGCGCTGTGGCGAGGGCGACCCTGCTGCGATCAGCGCCGAGCGCAGCGACGAAGACGAACAGCACGCCACCCGGCACCAGGGCTTCGGCGCGAGCGAACGCTCGGAACGCGAACGTGTCGGACAGCACGATGGTGAGCGCCATCCCG